>CAYQFM010000063.1:4352-10672 GCA_964416735.1 uncultured Iamiaceae bacterium
GGCAAAGGTCATCGTTCCACCGTGACGCTGGTCTGTTGCATTGGCAACAACGGTGTCGGGCTCCGGCTGCTGCGGCAGAGTCGACTCCGGGCTCGAGTCCCCCGAGTCCCGGGCTGTGCTTCCAGTGCATGCCACCACGCCGATCATCAGCCACGCCACCAGGAGCACGGCAAAGGCCCCATGAAATGTGCCCGGCTGTTTCCGGGTCATCGGATTATCACGCACATGTCGTCAGGCGTACCGTTTCCCCGAGTTGCTCGACTTTCGCCCCCCTGCGACCGCTCGCCCATGAACGCAGCGCTTCGGTGACCTCTGAAAGATCGGTCCTTGTATCCATGACGATGTCGTCACGCATGCAAGTGGCACCGTTGGATTGTTCCCAGGTGACATAGCGGTCGCCACCCCACCCCTCGGCTGCAATCTGCGCCTCTGCCGCATCGAGGGAACTCGCGAGAATCATGCGGATCACCATCTCACCCAGCACCCCTTCTTCGGTAGCGGTGCCATCAGCGGGCGGAGTTGTCACGGTGACCCCTTTTTCGCCCGCCAGAAACCTGGCGGGATGGATGACCTGTTCACTTGTCGTGGGGGGATTCTCGAAACTCAAATCGAGCCGCTCGCCGCCCCCATGATCGAGGATGTCAGCAACGAGGCCCTGACCCAGTTCATACGGCGCCATGATCAAGTACACGAGGACCTCGGGCATTCGCGAGAAGTCGGCTCCGGCGGCAAATGCAGTCTCTTCGTTTCGCAGTTCCCGTCGCTCGGCAGCCGTCATCGAGTTCGTATATGCGTTCTCCACTCGACGGGCATTGCCTTCGACAAGAGCGCTGAACCCGAATCCCGTCTCGTCGGTTGCATCATCGAGTTCGGGCCGATCGAGATCGAACCACTGGTCATCGATGGCATGTGTAAGTTCATGCGCAACGGTCTGGCGCGTGTATGGCGTCAGGTCTGTACCCCTCACGACCAACTCGCCGGTTTCCGGATCGTAGAAGCCAAGGACTCCCGCTCCCAACAGACCACGGAGTTCAGATGCCAGGTCGACTCCGTGCTCCAGTAGACCCAACGCTCTGAGTTGTCCCGCCGTCCGTGCCAACTCTTCGGAATCTTCCTCGAAGTCCTCGAGCAACCGCGCCTCGAACGTGGCGTCATCAACCAACTCCACCTCTACCGGACCCTTGAACTCGAGGCCGCGTTCGTTCTCCACGAAGCGACTGATGTCTTCGAGGACCCGATCGACCTCGGGGTTACCGGTACCACCTGCCCCACGCCTCTCGCCTGACGGCTCGGTTGAAGATGAGGGGCTTTCATCCGAAGTGTCGGGGGTCTGATCCACCGATGTTGCAGACGGTTCAAGAGTTTGCTCGTCATTGGAAGAGTCACGGCCCACCAGGGCGAATATCGAAGCTGACGCGAGCAGCAAGACCACGCATACGGCCCCGATCCAGACAAGCGGGCGATTGCGCTTCGATCCACCCTCCGGATCCGGTGTCGGCTCCGGATGCCGCTCCGACGACCAACCAGGGGGTGCCCACGGCGGCGAGTCGCCGGGATCTGTCGGCCAGTTGTGTTCCACGACGTGCAAGTTAGTTGCAGTACCAACTCGCCAGGGCGCGGCGCAGGTCCGTATTCACATCTTCTCGATACCCCCATATGTATGCAATGAGAAAACCACAAACGTGTGAATTCGTGGAGATAAAGTACCGAAATCCGAAAGGGGAGAATATGACCACACCTCGAAACAAGTTGCTTGCGATCGGGATCGCCCTGATTGCACTGCTTTTCACGGTTGGAGCCGTTGTGCCGCCAGCGGTACAGGCGCAATCTTCCGACTCCAACACCTCAGGTGAGAGAGTTGCGGCTCTTGTCGAGCCGTCGATCGTGTACCTGGACATCAATCTCCAGTACTACGTCGACGCCACATACTCAGGCCTCGATTACCTGGGGCCATACGAATTGACGGGCAACTGCACCGGCTTCTACGTGAGCAGCACGGGCGATGTCGTTACGGCTGCCCACTGCGCGAGCGTCGAGTCAGGCAGTGATCTGTGGTTTGCCGCACTCGACAACATGTTGGTCACCGAACTGGAAGCCGCCGTGCAGGCCGGTGAAATCACCGAAGACGACGTTGCCGCTGTGCAGCAGGAGGCATACAACTACTGGAAGGTCGAGGGTGCAACGCCCGGTTCAGCTCCGGTATTGACCATCACGGTGCTGTCGGCGTTGGGTGTCTCCGGCGAGCAATCGGCAACGGGCAAGGTCGCACGCGTCATCGAGGCCAAGAAGTTCGAGGAAGGAGACGTCGCCCTGCTGAAGGTCGAGGGTACGAATACCCCCGTCTTGGAACTTGGTTCGGGAGATGACGTATCCACCGGAACCGAGGTGATGGCTGTCGGATTCCCTCAGAACGAAGAGGTGCTGGACGCATCGGTCCACCCGACGTTCAAAGACGGTCAGATCAACAACAAGGGAACTCTCGAAGGTCTGAAGGTGCCCGTTTACGAGATGAGCGCCACTCTCTCCCCAGGCATGAGCGGTGGCCCGACCGTGGGGATGGACTCGAAACTCATTGGAGTCAACAGCTTCAGCACCGGCGGTGGGAGGGATGACTTCTACTTCATCGCACCGGTCACCCTCGTCAATGAGCTCCTGAACCGTAACGGAGTCAAGAATGAACTCGGCAAGGTGGACACCCTCTACCGCGAGGGCATCAACGCCTACTTCGACGGTGACTATCAGGCAGCGGTAGACGCCCTGCAGAAGGTGCTCGATATCTCCCCCGGGCACTACAAGGCACAGGAATACAAGCAGAAGGCAGCCGAGAAGGCAGCCAATGCTCCTCCTACAACCAAGGCAGACAAGTCAGACACCCCCGCCAAATCAGAGAAGAAGGACTCTGGAAGCTCATCGATGCTCTTCATCATTCTCGGCGTCGTGGTCCTTCTCGCAATTGTTGCGGTAGTGCTGATCGTCGTCATGAAGGGCAAGGGCAAGAGCGGCGGTCCCGACACACCGACCGGAGCAGTGCCGCCCGTGATGCCGGGTCAGCCCGGAATGGCACCTCCGGTTCAGCCGGGAATGCCTCAGCCGGGTGCACCTCAGGCGCCCGTGCCGCCCGCACCGACAGCGGCTCAGCCGACAGCTCCTCCCGCCTACGGTGACCAGCCCACGGTTGCCTATTGCGCAGGTTGCGGGAACGCACTCACCCCTGGTGAACGCTTCTGCGGCTCTTGCGGCAAGGATCAGCAGTCGTTCTGATTCCAGGGTCGATATGACCTGACGGCAAGTCCGTCCCCTGAGAACCCCGGACCGCAAGGTCCGGGGTTCCTCATTTCTCCGGCGTTCAACAGATCACAGCGGTGCCCGGGGTGGGATTCGAACCCACATGACCTTTCGGTCCGGGGGGTTTAAGCCCCCTGCGTCTACCATTCCGCCACCCGGGCAGCAGGCAGAATCTAGTCACGCAGCACAGGGTTCGAGATGCGGCTCGAGCGCCGACCACATTGCCGTGCGCAGGCGGGTCGCTTCTGCTCCCCCGAGGCCGTTGGCCACCACCACACCCTCGATCATGTCGGCAAGCACAGCAGCCCAGGGGCGCTCACTAGTCCGTACGGCGACGATCGGATGTCCCCGACGATCACGCTTGAGGGTCCTGTCGACACCATCCACCCTGGGGGGCGACCGGAACGCCGGCACCTCACAACCCCGTTCCCGGGCAATGCGGCCGAGCGTTCTGGCTGCGGAAGCGAAGCGAACCGACGTACCTTGCATATGTGAACATTGTGCACAGCCGGTACGACAACTCCGACGGGACCCGCGCTCTCAACCCAACCCAGGCCGAAACACTCGCGCTCCTGGGCTCACCACCGGAAGAACGCCCCGAGTTCGATCCGGCGATCGGCAAGCGTCTCCGATCTGAAATGACCCGGGAACTGGCTGACATCGCGGCCCACATCGGCGCCTCCGACTCGCTCTTCGTCTCAAAACACGCCCTGAGCGAGGTCCACTCGTGCGAACGTCGCTTTGTCGGCGAGTCGGGCGAGCCCTTCAGTTGGTCACCACCGCTGGTAAAGGGCACGGTGGCCCACAAGGCCATCGAGCTGAGCATCCACCGCGGACACGATGCTCATCCTCTGGACCTCGTCGACGACGCCATCAAGAGCCTCTCGTCATCAGACAACAGCCTGGCGGACTGGCTCACTTCGTGCTCCACACTGGAACGCGACGAGGTACGTGCGCTGTCCGGTGAACGAGTGGCCGCATTCACGGAGACGTTTCCACCCATAACGGCGAAATGGCGGCCGGTAACCGAAGGGCGCATCCGCCTCGAACTCCACGACGGCCGCATCATCTTCCAGGGGCGCACAGACCTCACCTTGGGCACTCCCGAGGGCTCAGTTGCCGGCAAGGTCCTGATCGACTTCAAGACCGGTAATCGGTCGCAAACACACCGGGCGGATCTCCGCTTCTACGCGTTGATCGAGACAGTCCGCCTGGGAACACCCCCTCGGCTGCTTGCCACCTTTTACCTCGATTCAGCCAGCGCGGAGACCGAAGAAGTGACAGAAGGAGTCCTTGAAGCAGCGCTTGTGCGTACGGTCGACGGTGTGAGGAGGATCTTCGAACTCACGACAGAGGCACGCGAGCCGATCCCGACAACGGGTCCACTGTGTCGCTGGTGTGGGGTTCTCGACACCTGTCAAGAGGGACAGAACTACCTCGCGTCACTCGAGGATGACGGTCTCGCCTGACGCATCTACAGGACCCGCTACATCACACGCTCCGTCGTCATCTAGGTGGCCCATGAGGTCGGTACCCAACCGCAACCAGAAGGTGACCGCCAGAAACAAAATGCTGGCCACAAGAACGGTTTGGCGAGGTCCCACCCGATCAACGGCCCAACCCTGGATGAGTGACCCCACCGGTAGGGCAAGGGTCAACAGCACGATGTAGATGGACAACACTTTGCCGCGCATCTCTTCGTCGACCTGCAACTGGATCGTGGTGTTGAGCGTGGAACTGATAGCAAGATAGCCACCCCCGGCAACCAGGAGAGCGGCCAGGCCAACCGCAAAGCTCGGCGCCAGCGAGAAGGCCGACAGAGCGACCCCATAGGCGACCAGTGCAACCATCGTCAGGCGGCGACGATCAATTCCTGTTCCGGGGCCCGCTATCAGCGGTGCAGCGAGAATCGAACCCACACCCAACGCCGCGCCCAGAAGGCCGTATCCGGCATCACCAACATCGAAGACCTCTCTGGCGAACACCACGAGCAGGCTGAACAACGGACTACCCAGAGCGCCCAGAGCCACGGCGACAACCAACGATGCCACGATGCCGGGAAAGCGCCGAACGTATCCGAAGGTGGCAAAGAACTCCCGTAGCACCCGAGGTCGTGACTCGGGGCTGCCAGTTTCAGGTCTGCCCGGTCGTTGAGCCGAAATCAACAACAGCGCAATGATCACCGCCGCGAACGACACGACGTTGACCATCAGTGCCCAGCCCACACCGAAGGCCGCCAGCAACACCCCACCCAGCGCCGGCCCAAAGGCCCGTGACGCGTTGTACTGGGTGGAGTTGAGCGTGACGGCATTGAGGAGCGCTTCTCGGGGCACCAGTTCGGTCACAAACGCCTGCCACGATGGCGCATTGATTCCGTTGACAACGCCGCTGAGAGCGACCAATCCGATCACCGACCACGTCGTAGCGTTCCCAGATGCCCACAGAGCCCAGAGTGCCAGCGCAACCAGTGCCTGGGTGCTCTGGGTGTAAACAAGAATCGTGCGGCGGTCATACCGGTCCGCAATCGATCCGGCGAGCGGGCCGGTTATCACAATGGGAATGAACTGCATGAACGCAGCAAAGCCCAGCCACGCGGCGCTTCTTGTCAGCCCGTAGACAATGAACGGAACCGTGACATTCTCCACCCATGTTCCGGTGTTGGAGAGAAGTGCTCCGGTCCACAGGAGGGCGAAGTTCCGGTGGTGCAATGAGGCGAGGGCATCGCGCAGACCGGGCTTCGCACCTCCTTCGACAGTCACCATTGCAGGCTATCGATACAAGCATGCTCATCGACTCGACGCGGGCCACTACAGCGGGTCACTACGATGACCGACATGGTTTCTCGGCCCGAACCGTCAAAACCGGATGACTCGACTATCGAGGAACACCGGAAGAGCGATGTCGATGAGTGGGGTCGCTCCGAACAGATGCGGGAGTTGATCCGGCACCTATCCGCACCCATCTACACGCCATGGTTCCGCGTCGCATGGGACGGCCTCGCCAAGATTCCACTGGACAAAGGTGCGCTGCTGGTT
>CAYQFM010000064.1:0-10569 GCA_964416735.1 uncultured Iamiaceae bacterium
TCCCGAGTTCGAGCCCTACGAGAGCGGTTCTTCGGAGAAGGTCAAGAAGGTCCCGAGGCCGACGACGTGACCCCGACCGTATTTGCCGAGATGCTTGTCGCACAGAACGTTGCGTTCTACATCATCGCCGCGATGATGATCGTGGCTGCGGTGCGCGTTGTCACCACGAAGAACATCGTGCACGCTGCCCTGTGGCTGATCGTCGTTCTGGGCGGTGCCGCTGCGCAGTACATCCTGTTGGCCGCGGAGTTTGTGGCGATCACCCAGGTGATGGTCTACATCGGTGCAATCGTCGTGCTGTTCCTGTTCGGGATCATGCTCACGCGTGCCCCCATGGGCGACACCGATGACCTCGACAATCCACGCTCTTCCAAACTCCTGGCCGCCGGTGTCGGTGTCGTAATGCTCGGCGTCGTGGGATACACGCTCTTCGACGCTTTCGAGGACAAGAAGCTTGGCAATATCGCCGTGCAGCGCACCAGCGAGGTCGGCGATTCTCTGTTCTCCACATTCCTGGTTCCGTTCGAGGTCGTTTCGGTGCTGCTGCTTGCGGCGCTGATCGGCGCAATCGTCCTTGCGAGGCGCGACTGATGCTGATCAACCAGTTCCTGTTCCTCGCAGCGATCCTGTTCTGCATTGGCGTCTATGGCGTCCTGGTGCGCAAGAACGGTGTGCTGGTGTTGATGTCCATCGAGTTGATTCTCAATTCGGTGAACCTCAACCTCGTGGCGTTCGGCGCCATGTGGCACGCGCGGGATCCTGCCAACATGGCGGGGCAGGTTTTCGCCCTGTTCGTGATTGCCGTGGCCGCCGCAGAAGTGGGCGTGGGTCTGGCGATCGTTCTGATGATCTATCGCAACCGTAAGAGCATCGACATCGACCAAGTCGATCTCATGAAGGGTTGATGGTCGCCTGATGGATACACACGCCGGTTGGTTTCTCGAGAACGTATGGCTGATCCCCGCGATCATGGCCAGCTCGTTCCTGGTGATCCTTCTCGTAGGGAAGAGACTCCCAGAAAAGGTCCAGGCTGGGATCGGCATTCTTGCCGTGAGCACGTGTCTGGTCATCGGCCTCGGTACAGCCACCCAGTGGATTCAGCGCACCAACAACCCTCCCGCTGTCGAGCATTCCACCAACGTCGCGGAAGTGGGTAGCGCCGCTGCCGAAGAGGGTTCTCACGAAACCGCTGCTGCAGAGGCTGAGGGTGAACACGAAGCTGGTGCCGCAGAGGCGACCGTGACCGAAGAAGCCGAGGCGGGACACCATTCGGTTCCGCCGGTGACCAAGACATTCACCTGGTTCGAAAGCGGCACGGTGAAGTTCGAAGCGGGAACCATGGTGGACGGCCTCACGGCGATGATGCTCGTGATGGTGTCGATCATCGCGTTGCTGGTGCACATCTATTCGATGGAGTACCTGCATAACGACGTGCGCTTTACCCACTTTTACGCCTTCCTCTCATTGTTCACCGCCTCGATGCTCTTCTACGTGATGAGCTCGAACACCCTCCAGATGCTCATGGGTTGGGAATTGGTCGGTGTTTGCTCCTACGCCCTGATCGGGCACTGGTGGGAGGAGAAGAAGAACGGGGACGCGGCCCTCAAGGCATTTCTCACCAACCGCGTCGGTGACACGGGTCTGATCATCGGCGTCATAGTGACGTTCTTTGCAGCGGGGGCGACCAGCTTCGGAGTCGAGCACATCAACGGCTATGCGCTCAGCGACGGCGCCAACAAGACACTTCTCATGGTCGGAGCACTGTGCCTGTTCGCCGCTGTCACGTCGAAGTCGGGTCAGTTCCCACTTCACACATGGCTGCCCGATGCCATGGCCGGTCCAACTCCGGTCTCAGCGCTCATACACGCTGCGACAATGGTCTGCGCCGGCGTCTTCCTCATTGCCCGCCTCTACGGGGTCTTCTTCGTGGGACTGGGAATCGGTGACAGTTGGATCAACTATGTGGCGCTTATCGGTGGTATCACCGTGGTCGGTGGTGCAATGCTCGCCTTCGTCCAGACGGACATAAAGAAGGTTCTCGCGTACTCCACGGTCAGCCAGTTGGGATACATGGTCTTGGCGCTCGGTGTGGGCGCGTGGACGGCGGGCATCTTCCACCTGTTCACCCACGCCTTCTTCAAGGCGTGCCTGTTCCTGGGTGCCGGTTCTGTAAGTCATGCGGCGCACCACACATTCGACATGCGCGAGATGGGCGGCCTGCGCAAGTACATGCAGACCACCTATGCCCCCTTCATCGTGGCCACGGCCGCACTGATGGGCATCTTCCCGCTTGCCGGCTTCTGGTCGAAGGACGAGGTGCTCGCGGGTGCCGCCCAAGGTCAGAAGCAGGCGTACTGGCTCATGCTGATCATGGGCATCGTGGGTGCAGCGCTCACCGCCGCTTACATGACTCGTGCCATCTACCTGACATTCCACGGTGAATACCGGGGACATGGGACTCCACACGAATCGCCCAAGGTGATGACGATTCCGCTGGTCATCCTCTCGATCGGCGCGGTGGTGCTGGGCTTCTTGAATCTCCCAGCGTTCTTCCAGGTGGGCGACATCACCTACACCACCCGCTTCGAGCACTACGTGGAGCCGACCTACCTGTTCCCGGAGATCGAACATCCGGAGTTCAGTTGGATCCTGGCTGTCGCTTCCACGGCCCTCGTTGCCGCCGGTATCGGCCTCGCCTACCAGTACTACTGGAAGCGTAAGAGTCCGTTCCTCGGCCTGAGCCGTAGACCCGGCCTATCCTCCGGCTACAACCTGCTGGTCAACAAGTACTACCTGGATCACCTCTACGAGGAAATCATCGTCGTCGGCGTCAAGGGCCCAATTGCCCGGGCAGCCAACTGGGTGAACCAGA
The DNA here is from genome assembly GCA_964416735.1 of uncultured Iamiaceae bacterium. Classification (GTDB taxonomy): domain Bacteria; phylum Actinomycetota; class Acidimicrobiia; order Acidimicrobiales; family Acidimicrobilacustridaceae; genus CAYQFM01. The sequence goes on from CAYQFM010000064.1 coordinate 2,873, forward strand.
ACATCATCGACGCGGCGGTGAACGGTGCAGCGACCATTTCCAAATGGTTTGCCAACATCGTCTACCGCGACATCGACCAGACCACCATCGACGGCTTCGTCCTCGGTACCGGAATTGTGTCCGACGAGGGTGGCGAAGCACTCCGCAAGATGCAGACCGGCAAGGTTCAGCAGTACGCAACGATCCTGTTCGGAGCGGCAGCCATCATCGGTGGCGCCCTCGTGTTCATCCTCTAAGCGCCACGGAAAGAGCGAGACAGACAGATGCAACAATTTCTCGATAACTGGGGACTGAGCCTGGCGGTGTTCCTGCCCGTGGTGGGTGTGGTGGTGATGCTGTTCATCCCTCGCCGTGACGAGTTCCTCCACAAGATCGTCGCACTCGTCACCACTGCCGCAGTCGTTCTCGTGGGTGTGCTGCTACTGGCCAACTTCGACTACGACAATGCAAGTCAGATGCAGTACGTGGTCGACAAGAAGTGGATCCCGTATTTCAACAGCCGATACATAGTCGGCATGGACGGCATTTCGCTACCTCTGATCATCATGACGATGGTCGTGGTGCTGCTGTGCGTGATCTACTCGTGGAATCGCTTCCCCGAACCCCGGAATCCGAAAGCCTTCCTGATCCTGATCCTCATTCTCGAGACCGGGATGATCGGAACTTTCGTTGCGCTCGATCTGATCCTCTTCTTCGTCTTCTTCGAGGTCGTACTGCTCCCGATGTACTTCCTCATCGGTGTGTGGGGTGGGGAGCAGCGCCAGTACGCGGCCATCAAGTTCTTCCTCTACACGCTGTTCGGTTCGGCCCTGATGATCGTCAGCTTCTTGGCTCTCTACTTCCTGTCCGACCCGATCACTCTCGCCAGTGGCGAGGTGGCGCACACTTTCGACATGCGGGCATTGCCAGCGGCCGCGCAGGGGATTTCAACCACGGCGGGCCTACTCATCTTCACGGGCATGTTCTTCGGCTTTGGTATCAAGGTTCCGATATTCCCGTTGCACACATGGCTTCCCGACGCTCACACGCAGGCTCCTACCGTCGGCTCGGTCATCCTTGCCGCAGTCCTACTGAAGCTCGGAACCTACGGCTTCGTGCGTATCGCCTTCCCGATCCTGCCGAAGGCGGCAGAATCGTGGGCGCCGTACATCGGATTGTTGGCCGTCATCGGAATCATCTACGGCGCGCTGTGCTGTCTTGCCCAGACCGACATGAAACGTCTGATTGCGTTCTCGTCGGTGGCGCATATGGGTTTCGTCATGCTCGGTATTGCGTCGATGACATCGTTCGGCATGAACGCAGCGATCTTCGGCATGGTGGCTCACGGCCTCATCACCGGCATGCTCTTCTTTGTGACCGGCTCCATCAAGGACCGCTTCCACACCATGGAGATCCGTCGCCTCGGAGGTTTGCTCAAGCAGGCCCCTCATCTGGGCTGGATTCTCGGCTTCTCATGCATGGCGTCCCTGGGCCTCCCGGGTCTGGCTGGTTTCTGGGGTGAGTTCCCCGCGATCCTGGCCGCTTACAACCCAGCCGCCGGTGCCAGTGACCTGACATTCCGCATCTACATGGTTGTGGCTGCTCTGGGAACCGTCCTTGCTGCCGCCTACCTCTTGTGGTTGTTCCAGCGGGTCGCCTTTGGCACACCCAAGGACGAATTTGCCGACGATCCCCACATTGTCGATGTCGGGGTCAGCGAGTGGATTGCATGGACACCGATGATTGTCGCAATCGTGGTCCTCGGTTTCCTTCCGAACCTGATATTCGGTGTCACCAACCCGGCGGTCAGTGCGTCGATGGCGGCCGCCTTCGGATCGGGGGCCTGACCCCAGATGTTCGGCCAGATCGTCACGCTCGCTTGGCAGGCCCCACGGCTCGACTTCCACGCGGTCGCGCCCGAGATGGTTGTCACCGGCGTACTGGTGTTGATGATCCTCATCGACTCCTTCACCGGTGAGACCAAGCGGTGGACAGCCCCCACCCTCGCCGGTGTCGGCCTGTTGGCAGCGCTGATTCCGGTTGCAACGCTCGCCCATGATGCGGTCACCCGCAGCCTCTTCAACGGTGCCTACGTTGTCGACAACTACGCGCTGGTCCTCAAGGCCTTGTTCCTGCTCGTTGGATACGTGGTTGTGCTGATGTCGACCAACTACATCGCCGAGGGTGACTTCTGGGAGGGCGAGTACTACCAACTATTGCTCGCGTCCATCCTGGGAATGATGGTCATGGCTTCGGCACGCGACCTGATCAGCATCTTCATCGCACTCGAACTCCTGTCGATCCCCGCTTACATGCTTGCCGCTTGGCGCAAGCGTGACGACCGAAGCAATGAAGCTGGTCTCAAGTACTTCCTCATGGGTGTCTTTGCCTCGGGCATCATGCTCTACGGGATGTCCCTCCTCTACGGAGCGACAGGCTCGACGCATCTCGCTGAGATCGGCGCAGCGATCGGGGCGATGGACGGGATCGAACCGATCATCACCCTGGGCATCGCCTTCACGATCATCGGCTTCGCATTCAAAGTCTCCGCGGTTCCGTTCCACACGTGGGCACCAGACGTCTATGAGGGTGCGCCGACGCCCATCACATCCTTCCTGGCGGTGGCTTCCAAGGCCGCCGGATTCGTGGCACTTCTCACCCTGATCTTTGTCGGCTTCTACGGTGAGAACGGCAGCAAAGTCATCCAGCCACTGCTGTTTGTGCTCTCCATCACCTCGATGACCGTCGGGAACATGGTCGCGCTTCGCCAGGACAACATCATCCGGATGATGGCCTACTCGGGAATTGCCAATGCCGGCTACATGCTTGGCCCCCTTGCCATTGCCGGAACTAGCCCTACCGCCGGTGTTGATGCGCTCCAGGCGGTGGTGGTTTATCTGATCATCTACGCCGCGATGAACCTGGGTGCCTTTGCGACGATTATCGCAATCGCCCGCAAGACAGGCTCCGGCAAACTCGATTCATACCGGGGGTTGTTCCGGTATTCACCTGCCTTGGCGACACTGATGACGGTGTTCATGTTCTCGCTGGCGGGCATTCCACCGCTCGCCGGATGGTTCGGGAAGTTCGTGATCTTCCGGTCACTGGTGGCATCGGGAACCAACACCGGATATGTGCTGGCCATCTTCGTGGGCCTCAATTCTGTGATTGCACTCTTCTACTACGCACGCATCACGCGCCTGATGTTCATGGAAGATCCCGCCACCGAAGAGACCAAGCCGATCAGCGTTCCGGTTTCGCTCACAGCGGCCCTGGCCATCACGGCGATACTCACCCTGGTCATGGGTATCGCACCGGCGTTGGTCACGCATTTCACCGACGGCATCACTCTGCTGGGTGTAGCGCCCTGACGGAAGGGGACCCGCTCGAATCGGGTCCGATGCGCTTCGATGAGTTCGTCGAAGCTGCTCTCTACGATCCCGATCACGGGTTCTACACGACCGTGGGCTCAGCGGGTCGGAGGGGTGACTTCATCACCAGCCCGGAAGCGGGTCCGCTGTTCGGGGCCGTGATTGCCAACGCTCTCGATTCTTGGTGGCGCGAACTGGGCGAGCCCGATCCATTCACGGTCATCGAGGTCGGCGCGGGCGTGGGCACCCTTGCCCGATCCGTTGCAGCGGCAACTCCGGCCTGTTCGGGAGCGCTCTTCTATCTCATGGTCGAACGCTCGGACCGGCTCCGGGCGATGCACGGTGAGCACATGGAAGTGCGTTACGTCGAACCGGCCTCGGATGCGGATGCGGATGCGGATGCGGATGCACCTCAACTCGACGACCTGACGGCGGGCGGGGGCAATTTCGGCGGTCCCGTGTTCATCTCTCTCGCCGAAGTGCCCGAGGGCGGACTTGTGGGGGTGGTACTAGCCAATGAGCTGTTGGACAACCTTGCATTCAGACTCCTCGAGCGCCGTGAAGATGGTTGGGATGAACTCTTCGTTTCTGATGAACTCTCTGTTTCTTACGGAGGCGGCACCAACACCTCCGAGGAGGTGCTGCGTGAAGCACCGGCCGATGTGGCAGCGCTTGCCGATCAACTGACACCCGCTGCGCCAGAAGGTGCCCGCCTGGCCATCCAGGAGCAAGCCAGGCTTTGGGTGCAGGACATGACCAGTCGTATCCGATACGGTCGCCTTGTTGTTATCGATTACGCCACAACCTCGACGGACATGGTGGATCGCCATTGGTTGCAATGGGTGCGTACATACAAAGGGCATGGCTCCGGTGGTTCGGTTTTCGAGGAGCCAGGAAGCAGAGACATCACCTGTGAAGTCGCAGTGGATCAACTCTCGCTGGATGTGGAGCCGATTTCGCACCGGTCGCAGGCTGATTTCCTCAGGGCCCACGGAATCGCCGAGTTGGTCGATGAGGGCCGCCGGATATGGGCAGAGCGGGCACACATCGGTGATCTCACCGCCCTGAAGGCCAGGAGCCGGATTGTCGAGGCCGAAGCGCTCTGTGATCCCTCAGGTCTCGGCGCCTTCCGCGTGCTCGAGTGGCGCACGCCCTGACGGCGTAGCGTGTGGAGCGTGCTCGACGTGGATCTCGCTGCGCTGGGTGACGTTCTGCCTCAGGCCACAGCAATTGCTTTGAGTCCCATTCCCATCGTGCTTGTGGTCATGGTGCTCGTCTCTCCGCGGGCACGCCGGAGCGGTCCGGCATTTGCGCTCGGGTGGGTGACGGGCTTGTTTGTCGTGACCGCTTTGGCGTATCTGATGGCAGACAGCGCCGGTGTTGCAACCGATCCCGATGCAAGCCTCAGAGCCAATCTCGTACAGATCCTGTTGGGGTGCCTGTTCCTTTTCTTCGCAGTCCAGCAGTGGAAGAAGCGTCCGCGGCCGGGGGTGGAACCGGAGACCCCGAAGCTCGTGGGGGCCATTGCAGCCATGGCGCCGTTGAAATCGGGCCGGTCTGACCGGACCATCGAGCATTCAGCGGCTGGTATCATGGAGCGCATGGCCGTTACAGCCGACGCTCTCCTGCGCCAGGCGCTTGCCTTGGGACCAACCGAACGCGCTCGGCTCGCTTCGGGACTTCTGACCAGTCTCGAAGGTGACCCAGTCGACCCAGTCGACTCATCCGAAATCGAGCGGCTCTGGAATGAAGAGTCCAGTCGACGGACGCACCTTCTCGCGGCGGGTCAAGCTCAGCTGGTCGACTGGGAACACGTCACCGAGCGGATCAATGGGCGTCGGGCAGAGCTCAATGGGTGAATGAGCCTTCCGTTCAGACTTCACCATGCTGCCGAAGACGACCTCTTAAGTGCCTGGGAATGGTACGAAACTGCCGAGTCAGGACTTGGCGACCGCTTCGTCCGCAGCGTCCGAGCAACAATCGACGATCTGAGCCACTGGCCGAACTCTGGGGCACCAGTTGCTGAGTCGGACGGACTGGTCGTGGAGCGGCGAGCCACAACCATCGGCTTCCCCTACGTCATTCGTTACCGTGTCACAGTAGACGAGTTCGTCGTAACTGCCATCTACCACCAGCATCGCCGCCCCGATTTCGGTGCGGGCCGAGAAGGTTGACTGGGCTGTCGAGCCGCGAACGTCTCGGTCCATTGGTCTGAAGGTCGTGTGAGGGAACAGAGAAACCCGTCATTGGGGATCATCGAAAACCGACATGGGGTTGGTGGCCGGGCCGGTGTTGCATGAGCCGGTCGAGGACGGCGGCTTCGCGAACCCACTCCGACCCGGCAGCCGTCGGGCTGGACTCAGCCCGCGAAGGTCGGGCGCAGCGTTGCGGGGAGCGCAGCGGGAGCTGCGGTGGTGGTCGTTGTCGGCGCGGCGGTTGTCGGAGGTGCTTGGCTCGTCGTAGCCGTCCCGAGAACCTCGAACCCGCGGTGGCTGGTCGCCCCTCCGCCGCCGCCCTCGATGGCACACTGCTTGGAGATCTTGATCGTGCCGGGATCGGTGCCCTCGGGAACCGTCAACGTTGTCTCCCAGTTCTCGCCGACCGTGATCGGTATGTTCACGTGGGCGATCGTGCCGGGAATCTCCGGAGTCATTCCGGTCGTCGGCGTCGTCGAGGGAACGATGAGCCAGATGTCGACCGAGACGAAATCGTCTTGCGAGCTGCAGACCCCACTGACCGTGATCTCCGTTCCCGCGGGGCCCGTGACAGGGTCGTAGCTCCACGGGTCTGACTCGGCGGCGCCGGTTGGAATCGCTAGTGCGACGGGTGCTGCGATCGCGATTGCTGCTGTTGCAATGGTCCTCAGGCGCATGATGTTCCTCTGGTTCGTGTAGGTGACAGAGTCGTGACTATTTTCGACGACATAATCGGTGTGTGATGCACCGAAGACAATGAAAGCCACAGGATAGCAAGTCGTCGCGTTGTGAACCGGAGAGCCGTCGGTGCGTACGGCTCTCCGGTGAGCGACGAGTATTGGAAATCGTCGTAGGCACCGCGGTGTGGGGTAGCTGGCCAGCCTCGCCGCCGCAGCCGCCGCAGCCACCGAGACCGTCGATCAGGCGTCGAGTGGATTGGCGACGTGAAGGCCCCGGCGTGTGGCCGCGTCGCACAATGCACTGTCGGAACTCGTGAGGAGCGCTGCTTCGATCATGAGCGCCGAAGCAAGATGTACCGCGTCATATCCACGCAGTGCTTCCTGCTCGGCTATGTCGGCCGCGTCGGCGATCACCTGCTCGGTCACTTCGACGATTGCCAAGTGGTCCACAAGTGCCGCGAGCTCACCTCTGGTGTGGCGGTGCTGTGAAGCGGTGAGGCGCGCACCCCGCTCCGCCGCGGCGAGAGCGGCGCGTGCCTCGACCACGATCAACGCGGAGCTGGCCAGTACATCGGCCGTGTCCCAGATCAACTCAGCTCGTTCGGAACCGTCCTCGTCGATGAGCAGCTTCAGCAACGAGGACGTGTCGACGTAGGTGATCACCGCCGCTGTTCGGCAACCAGGTCGCTGACCGGGCCCTTGGACCTGATCCGATGAGCCGGGCGCGTTCGCGTCGTGCGCTTCGCGGGTCGGACGACACCGGCCGCGACCAACTCGTTCAAACGGTCGGTCGCGTGATCGAGGGCGGACAACCGTGCCACCGGGCGACCGCGATCGGTGACGATGATCTCGTCACCCTCCTGAACCCTGTTCAGGTATCGGCTGAGGTTGTTCTTGAGGTCTCGCACGCCGACCTCGACACGAGATGTGGCTACTTTCATGTAACAATTGTAGCTACTAGTTCGGTCCAGCGGCGCGCTGGCACTCTCGGCGATTCACGTGCAGACAAGCCAGATTCTCGGCGTGAGCACGTTATTCGTATCGGAATTCTTGAACTTGTAATTCCACAATCCATCGGTTCCGGGTCCGTTGTCTCCGGACACCTCGCTCACCGTGGCCAACATGTTGCCCCAGATCGGGGTGCCATAGTTTCCCCACCAGAATGCGACTCCGCCTGTCGTCTCATCGGCATGTGGATACCGCGCGGGACACGGAACAGAGACACCATCGGTTGGGCCAACGCCGGTATCGGTCGGGATGGTCTGGTTCGTTGTCGAACATGCGAGAGTTGACAACCCGGCGCCCCCCGCGATCTACACTCTGAAGTACATGGTTTTCACGCCATTGCGTATGTCCATCTGCGGCTGGATCGACCTGTCCAGCATGACGCACGGGTCGAACGTACTCTTGGCCAGTCGGGCGGGCCCTGATCCGCTCGTGTCCTTGGCGACAAGTTCCGGTTTGATAGGAGA
>CAYQFM010000065.1:0-10421 GCA_964416735.1 uncultured Iamiaceae bacterium
TGCGGTTCCGTGGCCGTGATCGTCGGCGGTGTTCGCTGTGCCATCGAGCACGTTGTATCCACCGAGGATTCGCCCGGCCAGTTCCGAGACGGGGTCGACGCCAGTGTCGAGCATGGCGATCACCTGAGAGTCGGAACCCGTCGTCGAGTTCCACGCCTGATCGGTGCGCGTGACAACGTGACCCCACTGCCGGTTGAAGTCAGGGTCATCAGGGGTTTGAGTGACAGCGACCCGGGTGTCCTCTGAGATTGCTCCTGGGTGAGATCTCTGTAGCTCACCTATCTCGGCTTCCGTGAGTTGCGCGAGTCTCCAGCCGAGCTTGAGCAATTCGGGAGGCGTTTCGGCGGTGATATGGGAGTTCGCCGACAGTTGGATGTCGTCTCTGATAGCGACGGCACGGCGTGCTGCAGTGGTGGCAGTCGAGATGCCGAATGCAGGCTCGCTACTCGCGGGAGACGCCATCGGGGGGAGCACGAGTACGAGCAGAACCGGCATCACGACCAGCAGCCGTGTTCGCAACTTCGACCGACGGTTGGCGCTCTTCATTGGTCCTCAGGATTCCAATCTCCGGATCGGGACCGATGCCGTTCAACAGAGTATTTCTCAGTTGCAGATGAAGCCATTCTCCTGATAGCTGGTTCGACGTTCAGGTGCCTGCTGGCGGTTGACCGTTGGATGGTGGTTTGCTCAGGTGAACCGTGCTGTCGTCGGGGCGAACTTGCCGTACCCATACGAGTACGGCATTGAGCAACAGAATTGCGGCTCCGCAGAGCATTGCAATTCCGAATGCCTCCGAAAATGCCGTCTTGGCGATCTGGCGAACCTGGTCTGCCGTCTCGGTTGGCAGGTGACCTGCTGCCTGCAGCGTCGTGAACACCGAGCTCTTCGCCTCGCTGGCCAGACCGGGGATGCCGGCTAATTTCGATCCGACCCGGTGTTGGTATGCAGTGGAAAAGAAGCTGCCCAGAACGGCGATACCAAGTGCGCCACCCAGTTCGCGTGACAGGTCGTTCACGGCAGAGCCCACGCCGGACTTGGCTCGTGGCACCGACGACATGATCAGCGTTGTCGATGGGGCTGTGGTCTGACCCAGGCCGATGCCGATGAGTGATGAAGCGAGCAGAATCAACGGCACGGATGTGGTGGGGGTGGACCACCCGAAGATCGCCACGCCGACGGTTGATACAAGAAGGCCGGTTCCCACGGATCTACGAGCTCCATAGCGCTGGACCATACGGGCACTCATTGGTGCGCTGACCATCGAGAATGCGCCAACCGGTAGGCCCAGCAGGGCGGCTGACAACGGCGAGAAACCATGTGCGATCTGGAAGTACTGGGTTGCCACGAAGAAGTAACCGTATGAAGCGAAGAACTGCAGGGTGATGGTTACCGATCCAACGTTGAATTCCCTGATGCGAAACAGGTCGATGTCGAGCATCGGGTGATCGGATAGCTGCTCCCAGATGCCGAAGACGCACAGGAAGGCGAGGCCAGCTCCCAATGTTGCCAGCGTGACGGGTGACGTCCAGCCGTGTTGAGGGGCTTCGATGATTCCGTAGAGCACGGCGGTGAGGCCGATTACGGCTAGCACTGCACCGACGGGATCGAGCCTGGCCTCGTGTGGGTCAGAGGAGTTGGGCAGCAGCGTCATCCCGGCGATGATCGCCACGGCGCAGATGACCACGTTGATGAAGAACACGGATCCCCAGTCGAAGTGACGTAGCAACAGGCCCGACACGACCGGCCCCAGTGCACCACCCAGACCCGCAAACCCGGCCCAAATGGCAATTGCCCGACGCTTCTCGCCAAGGTCTGTAAAGACGTTGTTCAGGATCGAAAGTGTGCCGGGCATGATGAATGCAGCACCCAGGCCCATGACTGCCCGAGCAGCAATCAGGTGCCACGACTCGGTCCCAACAGTCGCTCCGAGAGCAGCGACCAGATAGACGACCAGGCCTCCCTGTAGTGCCCACTTGCGTCCGAAGCGATCGGCCAGGGCACCAGCCGGCAGGAGTAGCCCTGCAAACACAAGGCTGTAAGCGTCGACCATCCATTGGAGTTCGCTCTGGCTGGACCCGAGCGCCTGTTGGATGCTCGGAAGTGCCACATTGAGCGATGAATTGCCGGCAACTGTGAGTACCAGGCTGAGACAGAGAACGGCGAGTATCCACCACCTGCGCTCGTTGATGCGCGATGTGTTGGATTTCGGATCGGTCACGTTCCGATAATTACAAATGTCGACGGCGCATGCCGCATCGACCCGCCTCGTTACACCCAACGAATCGCCCAATGAATCGCCCAACGAATCGCCCAACGAATCGCTGATGCAAATTCGGGTCTTTCATTGTGACCAGCGGTGGTGCATCATCGATCGAACTGGTGGCGTTGGTTCCGATGGCGTTGGTTGGGGGGTGTGGTTCGGTGTTCGAGTTGTTCAAGGCGCGATGGAATACGCGTCGGAACACGCGTTGGAACAAGGTCGTCGTCGTTGGGTTGCCGAGCATGGCCGTTGTCCTGATTGCCTTGTGGTTGGTCGGTCTCCTTGGGGCGCGAACCGATGTTTCGGATCCGATTGCGCCACCCTTTGCTTTCGACACGATCGTCCCGCTGAGGTCTGAGGCACCGGTTCCGGCTCGCACTGTCATCGCCGAGGTGACGGGTCCGGTTCCAGTTTTCGATGCGCCGGATGGTGCTGAAGTGGGTGCACTTCCGACGGGAAGCTGGTGGACCGACACGAAGTATCTCCCGGTCACTGAGCAGCGAGCCGGCTGGCTGCAAGTCCGTCTTCCGGAGCGGCCGAACGGATCGACCGGATGGATAAGGTCCGCCGATGCGGCACTGTCGGATACCAGATATGGAATTTTGATCGATACGGACGACCGAAGGATCCAACTCTTCGAGGACGGAACGATGGTTGTCGATGCTCCTGCTGGCGTGGGGACCGAGGATGATCCGACTCCGCTCGGCCAGTTCTACGTGATGGACGTGGCTGCTCCACCCGGACCCGGTTGGGGTCCGTTCGTCCTGGATACCAATGCCCATTCGGAGACGATAGAGAGCTGGCAAGGGAGCGGTGATGCGTTCACATCGATACATGGCCCACTGGGTGCGGAGGGCCTTATCGGCACAGAGGGCGCCGCGATCAGCCATGGTTGCATCCGGCTGCACGAAGCTGACCTTGCGAAGTTCTCCCCGGTGCCACCAGGCGCTCCGGTGGTGATCATTTGAACGTGGCAACCTGAGCGCGATCGTCCGAAGCAGTTGTATCGCCGAGGATCGGGAATTACGGCCTGATGACCTATTGAAAGATGTTTCCAAGATGGTAAGAGTGCAGGTATGACCGACGAGCAACCCAGTCTCGGAATCGATGGTGCAGTCGAAATTGACCGTACTGTTCTCAATGAATCCGAGCACGGTAGGGCGATTGCATCGGGTTTCATCACGGTTTTCGGAGACTTCGTCTCTGCGCAGGTGCGTCCCATTCTGAGGGAGGTTGCAGCTTCCGGCGACGAACCGCAACTGCTTGTGAATGGTCTCGCCGAACTGCTTCGTCAGACCGCCGAATCAATCGAGTTTCCCATCGGTTCACCCCGTTGAGGATGTGAAACCAGGAGGTTTCATCAGTTGGAGAGATGGACATTTCTCGTCATTGCAGACGAGGCCGGTAAGGCACATCAGTTGAGGTTGATCCTGCGCGCAGGGGACGATCCATCGGCATACCCGGCAAGTCAGGTATTGCTCAACGGGACCAAGGTTCCGGTGGATGATGTGGAAAAGGATTTCGAGGCACCGGAGTGGAAGGCAATCCAGATCTTCACCGGTGGCGGAGGATCTGAGGTGCTATGGGAAGAGTTGAAGGACGAGTTGCGCGCAATGGCGTGACAACGCCTTTGCGTACCGGAGAACGGAGCCACGTGTGGGCATGGTTGGTTCACCCGACGTAGACTCAAGATTCGGAGTGGCCGCTCATGCGGTCGATTGGGCTTTAGTGGGCGGAAGCACCGGTTCTCAGCCGTGCTTCCCGATGTGTTCATCGGGTGTCAGATGGTCATAGTCATTGTCGTTGTTGTACTTGCGGTCGTCGGTGTCGGCGTCGCGTTCGCCATGCGCTCCAAGAAGGGCGGTGGCGCGGAAACGACGAGTGGTTCGAGGGTCGCATCCGGTGTTTCTGTCTCGGGGAGTTCGTCCTCGACGGTGTCGTCAGCGGACCGTCTCGCGGCGGTGATCCCTGAGATGGCGACCCCGCCCGCCATTACGGAGACACCAATTCGACACGCTGGAATTGCTTCCAGCGTCGGTTCCGGCCAGCCCGAACCCCAGGCACCCCAAGCCAACCGGGCACCGCAAGCACCTCAGACACCGCACACACCCCAGGTTCAGCCGGTGGCTCGGGGAGTACAGGCCGGTGAGACGGTAAGCGCCGGTGTCGAGGAAAGCGCTGGTGTTGAGAAAAGCACTGCGGCAGAGGAAGACGAACCCGTTTTGGATCGCTTTGCTGCACGGGGTCAGCGGTCAACGGGAACGACTGACTACAGGGCGACAACACCGCGCAAGACGGATCATCTTTCTGGCGCACCGACTCCGCAACTCGAAACTCCGAATCAAACACCGGAGCCTGAGTCGGAGCCGATACCGGTGGAAGATGTCGTGCCGACATCGGAACCGGTAGAGGCAGTGGAGCCGGTGCTGGAACCGGAACCAGAACTGCTGGTGACGCAAGACCCTGTTCCGGAACCCGAACCGGAAATCGATCCGGTCGTGGAGCCAGAGCCTGTGCTCTTGACCGTCGCTGACTCTTCGGTCGAACCAGCGATTTCTACTGAACCGACTACTGATTCTGAACCGGTGATCGACCTCGTGTCCGCCGAGGAGTCCGTGGGTGCTGAACCACTGACAGCCCAAGACGGGTTGGCCGGTGAGGATGATCGTCAGGGAACGGCGGCAGCCGCTCATGTCGACATGGTGCTCCAAGCGCTCATCAGTCGGGTTCGGGCGACCGATGCCGATGTTGCTGACGTTGCTGAGGAGTTGGTCGAGCGGGCGGGTCTGGATGCCGAAGAGATGGCAGAGGTTCTGACCGACCTGGTGGAGCGAGTCGAGAGCGATCACGGAATCTCCCTTGACGACCGGTCTGAAGAACTCACCCTGTTCAGCGAACAGGTTCCTCGTAGGCCGGGTCAGATCACCGCCTTCGCCGATCTGGGCACACGGGAACGGCGTCGGGTGATCATCCGGGTGCTCTGCCTGCTGGTGGCGCGGTCAGAGGAGAACAAGCGCGAGGCCGTAGAAGCAACTCTGGAGCCGCAGGAAGACCAGGAGCAGGAAAGTCGGAATCAAGAAGGCCAGTGGCCGCTTGCGAGGGCGGTGTGGCCGTCGGCGAATACTGCAACCGAAGATGAAGCCGATCTACCCGCTCGCCGCAATCGGCTCGCCCGCATGCGCCGCTGATCTGATCTGAGGACCGGTGACCTCAGGCACTGTCACCTCGGAGTTAGTGCGCTTGAGATCGGTGGTTTCGGAATCGGTGGTTTCGCCATAGGCGACCAATTCGCATAGGACGCACACAATCAGGCGAAGGCGCTCCTCGTTGGTGAGGTCGTCAAATGGATTGGTGCCGCGTTCGATCCGCACGACGACACCGTCTGCAGCGCTGGGGGCGGCAGTATCTGGAGCAGCCACGATCGCTCTCTAGCGACGTCGCGGCAGGGGTGACTGGCCTGTGGCGTCCACAGCGACCTTGGTCGAAGCGGCGGCCACGGTGGGACGCGTCGACACGGCGCCGCCCAGATCGCCCAGAGCGCCACTGCGTGCAATGTCCTGCACGGACGCAAAGTCTGTGTCGCTCAGAAGTTGTTGGACCTGTTCGAGGGTTACCAGGTCGATGTGTTTGTGATTGCTTGCCACCTTCGTCACCTTGCTTTCTGCTTCGAGGGGATCGACCTCGGGTTGGTAGTCAACTTTATTTATCCGGGTTTCCTGAACGGTGGATCCTTGGCGCAGCGGGCACCTTTGTTCAGCGAGTGTTCAGTGAGCCCTTGGTTCAGCGCCTAGAGGGAAGATCGCCGGGGTCTACGGCACCCGAACGGACGAGAGCGATGTGGTCCCGTGCGGCGTCCTCTCGCCTGATTGCCTGGGCGGCACGCACCACCGCATCAAGGCGGTCGGTATGGCTGTAGAGGGTCGCGAGTTCGGCCAATGCCGCCAACTCGCTGGTGGGTGCCAACCTGACGTCGCCGTATTCGACGGGTCGCTCGAGTAACGATTTCACCGGTACCGTCCTTAGGTCTCCGCCCAGGGGTTTACCGAACTGGCAATACCGTACGACACACCGGTATCCGCTTCGCGGATACCGGTGTGATTTTGTCCTTGGTCATGGCTCGCTGAATTCTGATGGTGTCTTGTGGTGCGGCCCGGTGAACGGGATGGAAACAGATTCACCCTGCTGTGAAGCCGACAGATAAGCCGCCATCATTACTTCCATTGCCTGCAATCCCAGTTTCAAGCTGTCTGGCTCAAAGCCGTGTTCCAGTTGGGCCACATAGCCAAGTTGGCCGAGTTGCGGCGGATTGCTCGGCGAGCGTCGCGTCGGGCCAATATCGATAGGATCACCATTAACCTCTAGTAGAGGTTCGGGGAGTAACTCGGCTCTGACAACACCGTTGTTGCTTGCCGCTTGGAAATCCCAAGTTGGTGCCGCTTCGTCCCATTCCACATGGATGGTCGCTGTCAGGCCCGAGTCGAATTGAACAGCAATCGTCGCTTGTGATTCGAACTGGGGATCTGTTCCCGCTTGGGTTCGGGCTGATACCGACATGACGCGTGTCGGGGCAGCAGCACAGGCCGCCTTCAATGCGAGTGCGATCGGTTGGATGGCGAGCTCGAAGATGACCCCTCCCACCCGTGCAACTTCCGGAGAATCGTCCCAGTGAGGCCGTCCTTGGAAGGCCCGTACTTCCATGTGGGTGAGCGGGCCTATGCGGCGAACCGCATCCACGGCGCTGACAATGACGGGAGCAAATAGCAGATTCATGCCACAGCGGACGCGGCTCAGATCGGTTTGAGCCGCGTCGACCAGCATTTCGGCATCGAGCAGCGTCGCTCCCATCGGAGCGTCGACAATGACGATTGCGCCTGAATCGACAAGTCGTAGAGCGTCAGCAGCTCGATTGCGATGATCTGTAGCCACGATGACGATGTCGGCTCCGCCGGAAAGATCGCTCACGTTGCACAGGGGCACACCGATCTGTCTGGCCCTTTCCTCTCCATTGCGTCCCGGTCGTTCCGCCAGTGCGGTGACCTGCCATCCGAGTTCCCGGGTGGCTAGCGCATACAGGGCCGCCACGTGACCCGATCCGGCAATTGCAACCGTTGTCATCCGGCTCTCCGAGGCATTCGAGGACTAGTTCGCAACCCCCATACTGCCCGTCGAACCCCGCCCGGTCGTGCCGTTGCGTTTGGCCGTTGCGTTCTGACGTTCCATTTCGACTGTGGTTGGCCGGTATCGTGTGCGCTGCGTGCGCAAGTTCTTCCAGTTGGTTCTCACCATTGTGGTCAGTGGAGCCCTGCTAGCGGGTGTGGCTGTCGCACTTACGCCCTCGATGCGGGAACTGGGCACGGCCGCGTCGCTAGAACCCGAAGAGATCGACCTTGCAGCGCTCGACGGTTTCGCGGTGCGTTCACAGGTATTTGCGTCCGATGGTTCGCTGCTCGCCACGCTCCACGGTCCTGAGAACCGCCAACCTGTCCCTCTGGCACGTGTTCCCAAGCCGGTGATCGACGCGATCCTGGCAATGGAAGATGCTGATTTCTACCACCACGGCGGGGTGAATCTGCGGGCCATAGGAAGAGCACTCCTGAGCAACATATCGTCGGGAGAAATCGAGCAGGGCGGGTCGACGATCACCCAGCAACTCGTCAAGAACGCGTTGGTGGGTAGCGATCGTGACCTGCAGCGCAAGTCCCGTGAGGCGGCATACGCGATACGCCTGGAGCGGCGCCTCTCCAAGGACGAGATTCTCGAAAAGTACCTGAACACGGTGTATTTCGGTTCTGGTGCGTATGGCGTACAGGCAGCAGCAGAAACCTACTGGGGTGTCGACATCGAGAACCTCGGTTATGCCGAGGGAGCGATGTTGGCGGGAATCATCTCAAACCCGGTGAGCAACGACCCGACGCTGCATCCCGAGGCGGCCAAGAAGCGTCGCAAGGTTGCTCTCGACCGCCTCTTCCAATTGGGCCATATCACCGAGGATGAGGCGGTCGAACTCTCCAATACGGCGCTTCCCGTACGACGATGCGACAAGGATCTGCCGAACAGGCCGCTCTCGTGCGGCGATGTCGAGATGCCTCCGGAAGACAGCTATTTCGTGGAGGCGGTTAAACAGCAACTGTTGGCCGACGCGCGCCTTGGTGCCACCCCGGAAGAGCGTGTCAATGCCGTCTTCGGGGGCGGGCTGAGGATTTACACGACACTGGATCCCGCAATGCAGCAGGCGGCCCAGGAGGCCCATGACACGGTGCCACCACCCAACGACCTTGGCGTCACGTCGGCCATCGTTTCTGTTGATTCACGCTCGGGCGCTGTCCGGGCCCTCGTTGGTGGGCCGGGGTTCCAGACCTACAAGTTCGACGTTGCCACCCACCAACCAGGACGCCAGACCGGTTCGTCATTCAAGGTGTTTGTGCTGTTGACCGCGCTCGAACAGGGGAACTACCCATTTGACACCATCGCCGGGGGAGGGAGCTTTCCCAATCCCGGCGGCACCCCGAACCCGTACAGGATCGGTGGCTCGGGCGGCACCCTCACATCGGTTACCACCGCTTCATCGAACGGGGCATTCGTGAGGATGGGTCAGGTCGTGGGCCTGGAGAACGTGATTGTCATGGCCCGCAAACTGGGTGTCTCCAGCGACCTGAATCCCGGGATCATGTCCATGCCACTGGGTACGGCCCTGACCACCCCACTTGAGATGGCATCTGCGTACACGGCAATTCCCAATGGGGGGATGTACGAACCGGCTTACATGGTGGACCGTGTAGAGAGCCGCAAGGGGTACATCCTCATGGAGCATGAATCCGCTGCGATGCGTGCGTTCTCCGACCGGACGGCATGTCTGGCCACGGAGATCCTGGAAGCAAACGTCAAGTACGGAACCGGAACCAAAGCGCGGTTGAAGAAGCAGGCGGCCGCGGGCAAGACAGGGACAACCGAAGAGAACAACGACGCATGGTTCGTGGGCTTCACCCCGTATCTCACCACTGCCGTCTGGATGGGAAACCCCGATCAGAACGTGTCGATGCGGAATCTGGGAGGGGTGGAGAACTTCGGTGGCACGTATCCCGCGATGATCTGGAACCGTTTCAACGAGGCCGCCCATGCCAACCTCGAACCCGTCGCCATGCCGAAGTGCGAGAAGGCAACTCGTTACGCGCGAAAGGTGACCGGTCAAGGGGAGCCCTCGGCAAACCAGGGTTACACGAACAAGTCGACCACGACGACGACCAAGCCCAAGCCGAAGAAGGATTCCGAAGACGACGATGACAAGGACAGCGACGATAAGCCTGCCTCGACAACGACCACGTCCGTTACGCCACCATCCGAACCGTCCACGACAACTACGGTCACAACCCTGCCGGGTGGTGGCGGAAGTGGAACGCCATGACCATCATCGGGGGATCCAGTGACTGCATTTGACGAGCTCTTGACACTTCAGGAATTGGACCTCCGTGGCGATCAACTCCGATACCGCTTGGAGAAGCTTCCACAGCGTGAAGCCGTTGCATCCATTGGTGTTGAGATTGCCGAATTCGATGCCGCGGGCGAACTCGTCAGGGCGGAGCGTGACGACCTGGCTCGTCAGCAGAAGCGATATGAAGATGAGGTTGCGACCGTCGAGGCCAAGGCTTGATTCCGTCAGGAATAGGCAGCGGCAGATCGAGGACCAGGTCATCGAGGTGATGGAGTTGATCGACCCGCTCGACAGTGACCTGGATGCCAGGGCTTCAGCGCGGGCGCAGATGGAACAGCGTCGGTTGGCATTGGTCGAAGAACTCAGGGAAGCAGAGCGTGAGGTGCTCGCCGAGTTGGATGAAGTCGACTCCGCACGTGCGGCGCTATCACCCTCGATAGCGCCTGAACTGCTGAGCCATTACGAGGGGCTCCGCGAGCGGTATGACGGAATAGGTGTGGCGAAACTGACGGGTGCCACGTGCGGAGGGTGTCACCTCATGTTGTCCGCGACCGAACTCGACCGTGTGAGACATGAGCCCGCTGATGCGTTGGTCCACTGCGATGAGTGTGGCCGTCTGCTGGTGCGGTGAGCCTGCTGACTCGGTGAACCCGGTGCGGCTCGTGTGTGATGGTGAGTCGACCTGTAGGCGGGATTCTGTCCGGTGCCTTCCGACACCTGTGTGACCATCCA
>CAYQFM010000066.1:0-5627 GCA_964416735.1 uncultured Iamiaceae bacterium
CGAGAGGAGTTACTGGCGGCAATCGAGCCGGGTACCGACGGCCTGTTGATCAATGCACCGGGTCGCTTCGGCGCTTCAGCACACCGTGCGACGTTCCTGCCGTCGGTGTGGGATCAACTTCCCAACCCCGACGACTTCTTGGACCACCTCTGGCGTAAGGCCGGTCTGAAACCCGGAACATGGCCCAAAGGGATGTCGATCCAGCTTTACCGCACAATCGAGTTCGGCGACACCTGATCGGTAAGCGACACCCGGATACGGCGTCAGGACTCGTCACGCAATTCGCGGTATCGACGGATGAGGTTGTTGGTGGACGGATCGTGGGCAAGGTCCGGCTCTTCGGAAGAAGTCAGCTCAGGGATGATCGCTTGGGCCAGTTTCTTGCCCAACTCAACCCCCCACTGGTCGAAACTGTCAATCCCCCACAGCGCCCCGAGCGTGAACGTCTTGTGTTCATACAGAGCGATCAGCTGGCCGAGACTCGATGGCGTGAGCTCGCTGAGCAGTATCGAGTTGGTAGGCCGGTTTCCGCTGAACGTCTTGTGCGCCACGAGCTCGGGCGGAACGCCCTCGGAGGCCACCTGCGCTGCGTCACGACCGAATGCCAACGCTTCGGTCTGGGCCAACCAGTTGGCCATGAAGATGTCCTGATGTCCACCGAGGTCGTTGCGTGGTCTCGCCACACCTATGAAATCACAGGGAATCAACTTCGTTCCCTGATGGATCAGTTGGTAGAAGGCATGCTGTCCATTTGTTCCCGGTTGACCCCAGACGATCTCGCCGGTCTGAGTGGGCACGGCAACGCCGTGACGATCGACCGACTTGCCGTTCGACTCCATCGAGAGTTGCTGTAGGTATGCGGGCAACCGATCCAGATAATGGCTGTAGGGCAAGACGGCGAGGGTTTCGGCACCGAAGAAATCGCCGTACCAGAGACCCAACATGGCCAACACCATTGGCATGTTCTCTTCGACCGGCGCTGTCCGGAAGTGCTCGTCAACAAGGTGAAAGCCCGAAAGCATGTCTGCGAAGTGCTCCGGCCCAATCGCGATCATCAGCGAAAGGCCGATTGCCGAGTCCATCGAGTACCTACCACCTACCCAATCCCAGAATCCGAACATGTTCGACGTGTCTATTCCGAACCGTGAAACCTCGTCGGCATTGGTTGAGACCGCCACGAAGTGTCGCTCGACAATGTCGTTGTCGGTCAACGGTGTCGATCCTGCAGCGCCGGCGAGACCATGTCGGATGCCATCGAGAACCCACCGACGGGCGGTCTTGGCATTGGTCATGGTCTCGAGGGTGGTGAATGTCTTCGACGCAATGAT
The DNA here is from genome assembly GCA_964416735.1 of uncultured Iamiaceae bacterium. Classification (GTDB taxonomy): domain Bacteria; phylum Actinomycetota; class Acidimicrobiia; order Acidimicrobiales; family Acidimicrobilacustridaceae; genus CAYQFM01. The sequence goes on from CAYQFM010000066.1 coordinate 1,329, forward strand.
GAACAGCGTCTCGGTTGGGTCAAGATCCCGGGTCAGTTCGTAGAACTCCTGACCGTCGACGTTGGACACAAAGCGCACGGTCAACGAGCGGTCCGAAAAATCACGCAGAGCCTCGTACGCCATGCTCGGACCGAGATCGCTACCGCCGATACCGACGTTGACAACGTTGCGGATCCGTTTGCCTGTCGCTCCCGTCCAGACGCCCGAGCGCACACGGTTGGAAAAATCCGCCATCCGGTCGGCAACGTCATGGACCCCATCGACGACGTTCACGCCATCCACAACGACCGACGCGCCTCGGGGCGCCCGAAGCGCAGTGTGCAAGACAGAACGGTTCTCAGTCGTGTTGATCCGCTCTCCAGCGAACATCGCGTCACGTAGGCTTTCGACCTCGCGTGCACGTACAAGTGCCGCCAAGAGGCCGAGCGTTTGCGAAGTGACCCGGTTCTTCGAATAGTCCAGGTGGATGTCGCCCACGGTGATCGTCATGCGATCCGCACGACCCGGATCTTGCGCGAAGAGATCGCGCAAGTGCGTTTTCTCGATGTCACCAAAGTGCTGAAGCACCGCTGCCCATTCGGGGATCTCGGTGAGCGGGGTCGTGGTTGGCGGGGTCATGGTTGGCGGGGTCATGGCGAGTCAGGCCTTCTCGTCGTGGCCGCCGAACTGCTTACGCATCGCCGACAGCGCCTTGTCGGCAAATTCTGCATTTCCCCGCGACGAGAATCGCTCGTGCAGCGCAGCGGTGAGTACGGGGGTTGGCACTCCCTCGTCGATCGCGGCGATGGCGGTCCAACGGCCCTCGCCCGAGTCGGACACCCTGCCCTCGAACCCGTCCAATGTCGGATCAGCGTGCAATGCCGCGGCGGTCAGGTCCAACAACCACGACGAGATCACACTGCCACGTCGCCAGACCTCGGTCACCTCGGCAACGTCGATGTCAAAGCTGTAGTACTGCGGATCACGCAACGGCGTGGTCTCCGCATCATGCTCTGCATCGCCGGCGCTCCTACCTATGCCCGCATTTGCAAGCACGTTGAGCCCTTCCGCATAAGCGGCCATCAGGCCATATTCAATTCCGTTGTGGACCATCTTCACGAAGTGCCCGGCACCGTTTGGTCCGCAGTGGAGGTAACCCATCTCCGCCGCACCCGGATCCCTCGATCGTCCAGGGGTGCGATCCACATCACCGACACCCGGGGCTACCGATCGGAATATCGGATCGAGATGCGCCACCACATCGGGCTCTCCCCCGATCATCAGGCAGTATCCACGATCCAGGCCCCACACGCCCCCGCTGGTGCCACAGTCGACGTAATGGAGTCCCCGCTGCGACAACGTTGCCGCCCGATCGATGTCGTCCCGGTAGTAGGAGTTGCCACCATCGATGAGAATGTCCCCGTCTTCGAGCATCTCGGCCAATTCGGTCACCAGACGCCCAACGATGCCGGCGGGAACCATCAGCCATATCGCCCTGGGAGCCTGCATGCCCGAAACAAGATCTTCCAGTGCTTCAGCCGCTCGGATGGATTTGTGTTCGGATGCCAGAGCCTCAGCAACCGTCACATCCACGTCGTAGACCACACACTCATGACCGTCGCGAACCAACCGGCGAACCAGGTTCGCACCCATTCGCCCCAGTCCGACCATTCCCAATTGCATTGCGATCTCGCTTTCTACGTTCCGCCTACTGCGGATCGATGTGACCGAGATCCATCATGCCTTCACCGACCCGGAAACCATACGGATGTTCACCGGGTACACCCACCATTCACCGCGCTTTGCGGCCATGGCACCTTGAATGCCGAACACGATGGCGCCAACCATCACGACGGGCAGAAGGAGAATCCCGATAATCACAATCATGAGCAACGCTGAAACCATGTAGGCGATGAACAGGGTGATCTGGAAGTTGAGGGCCTCGGCCGCGTGGTGACGGACGAACGGATCCTTGTCGTTGTACATGAGGTAGATGATCAGCGGACCCACGAACCCGGCGACGATGCCCAGAACATGGGCAAGCATTGCGGTTCCCATGGGATCACCACCGCCGGGCTGACCCATCTGCGTCTGCGCTGCCATCGGCGTCTGCGCCGCCGCCTGACCCCACTGGGTCCCGTCCCACCACCGCGTCTGCCCGGTCGGGTCCGGATACCAACCGGGAGGAACCGCTTGACCTGTGTCACCTGTCACATCGCTCACAGCGGTTCAGAATACCGGACTCTACAACGGCCGTCACCAGGCGAGTTGGTCGAGAAACGCCTTGATGTGCCCAAATGTGGAATCGGGGTTGTCACCCGCGGCCAGGTGCCCCGCTCGCTCGACCGTCACGACCCGCGCGTTCGAAATGAGGTCGGCAACGTCACGAGCACCCTGCTCGCTCAGGACATCACTTCGTTCACCACGCAATACCAATGTGGGACAGATGAGACGCGGCGCCGCATCGATGATCGGTGCCACAAGGGCATCGAGATTCTCAGCGGGATGATCTTCTGCCGCCATGGTTCGCAGCGGCGTCCCGAACCCGTGCTTCCACTCCCATCGGCCATCGCTCCGTTCCCGCAGGTTTCGAGTCAAACTCTCGGGTCGGATCCGCTCTCGACCGGGTAGGTACTTCGCAATTTCGATTGCGGCTTCCTCCAGCGAACCGAAAGATTCGTGGGCAGAAAGAAAATCCACGATCTTGCGAACACCGTCTCGCTCCAAACGGTGGCCGACATCTATCAGAGACAAGCCCACAACGCGGTCCGGGTACTCCGCTGCCATCCAAGTGGAAATCAGACCGCCAAGTGAGGCTCCGACCAGTGCAACCCGGTTCATCCCGAACTCATCGAGCAGGGGCGGAATTGTCCCAGCCATCGGAACCACCCCGAAGATGTTTCCCAGCGGGTCCGAATCACCGTGATCGGGCAGGTCTGGGGCAAGGATGTGGAAGCGCCCCGAGAGGGCCGCTCCCATGGCTTCGAACATGTATGCCGTCTGTCCACCACCGTGGAGACACAAAACTCCCGGTAGACCACCGTGACCCCATTCGAGATAGTGGACCTGACGGCCGTTCACCACCACGAACCCGCTGCGACCCCGCTCGGGAACATCGTGGCGCGGCGCACTGGGTAGCCGCTGGGAATCAGCATCGGACAGGTGTCGACCGTCATCGTCCATCGAGCAATGAAACCACAAGTAAATCCACAGCCCGGTGACTCTTGGCTCATCGGGTCCTGTGGCTTTGTCGGATCAGGCGTGAGCGGGCACCATTGGGGGTATGAGGCGAGGTGTTGCACGCCCGTCGCAGCACAGCATCGGAGGTTCCGCCGTGACACCCGAGCCCGACGAACTCAACCCACTCATCATCCCTCCCACACGTTCCGACCGCAGACGCATTCTCGGCCTGACAACCATCGGAGGGCTAGCGCTCCTGGTGTTGTCGCCGGTTGCGTTGATCACGATCTCAGGAAAACTCGCCGGGCTGCTCGCGGTTCTTTCGATCATCGCCTTCGCCATTGCATATGTCATGCAACGCGGGCTCGAAAGTGATCCTTGGCGGCCCAAACAGCAACTCCTCGCAGACACCGCGGTCGAACCGGAACCATTGGTCGACCTGGGCCTGCGTGACACACCGGAACCGATCAATCTGCCAATAGGTCCGGGACGAGCCGGATTCGAAGCGGTCGAGCAACTCCTCGAAGAACACGGCGAACACTTCGAATGAAGAGGCTCTCAGGCATTGACGCCTTCTTCCTCTACGTGGAGACACCGACGATGCACACCCACGTGGTTCTGACTGCCATTCTCGATCCGTCCACCAACCCGAACGGTTATTCGTTCGAACAGATGGAGAGACACATTGCGGATCGGATACACCTGGTCCCGCCATTCAGGCGTAAAGCCGTCGACGTTCCACTGAAAGCTCATCATCCAATCTGGGTCGACGATGAGGATTTTGACATCGAGAACCACATCCACCGGGCGACACTCCCAGCACCGGGTGGCCTGGGCGAACTTGCCCACCTGGTGGACGAAATCGCCTCTGTTCCACTCGATCGCTCACTGCCCCTGTGGGAAATGTGGGTGGTCGAAGGCCTAGAAGACGAAGACAAGAAAGACGAACGGATCGCCCTTGTGGCAAAGATCCATCACTCCGCCATGGACGGCGGATCCGGCGTCGATCTGATGCCGCACTTCTTCGACCTGGAGCCAACCCCGGCCGATACCGCCACACCGCCACCTTGGGAGCCGAAGCCACAGCCCAATCCGCTCATCAGCCTCGGTGAGGCGGGTATCGACAGGTTGCGCGGAATT
>CAYQFM010000066.1:5637-10415 GCA_964416735.1 uncultured Iamiaceae bacterium
GGCAATCGATTCGCTGGTTCGCACACGAAAGACACCGAACCGAACGCCGGGTGGCACGCCACTGACAGCACCGCGGACTTCTTTCAACGGTCCGATCGACGCCACACGCGCGGTGGCGTTCACAACCCTTTCTCTCCCGGAGATCAAGCGGGTGGGCGCAGCTTTCGGCGCGACTGTCAACGACGTACTTCTCGCAACCTGTGCGGGAGCTGTGCGCTCCTACCTGGAACATCACGGTGGCGCGCCGGACCGACCCCTTGTGACGGTGTGCCCGGTGTCGACCCGGACCGAACACCATCACCGTGTGGTCGGTAATCATCTGTCAGCGATGTTCACCCCCCTCCACAGCGACCTCGACTCACCCGCCGAACGCATCAAGGTGACGGCAGCATCAGCCCTCTCCGCCAAAGAAGAACACGAAGCTCTGGGCGGCGACACGCTGAGTGGCTGGGCAGAGCTGGTGCTGGACCCGAGACTCACACCTGCGTTGAACAAGCTGTACACAAATTCGGGTCTCACCAACTCACTACCACCGGCGGCAAATCTTGTCCTCTCGAACATGGCTGGAACACCGTTCCCCGTCTACCTTGCCGGTTGCCGGATGGAGCAGGCCTTTCCGATGGGTCCCGTCATGGAGGGCATCGGCCTGAACGTAACTGTGCTGAGCTACTGCGACCGCGTGGCGTTCGGCCTCCTCGCTGCCGACAACCTCGTACCTGACATCGACGATCTGGCATCGGCCATACCCGACGCATTCGCCGAATTGCTCGAGGCAGCAGCCAACGCCGGCGAATAGGTCACCTTCGACTACTGATCCAAACCCGGATGACCAGCGGTCGAATCAGGCTGAGAACGTTTATGGAACGTGTTCTAGACTGGCGACCATGGCTTTCAATCTCGCGGACATGTTCGAACACTCGGTTGACGTCATCCCAGACCGGCTGGCCCTCGTCTGTGGCGACGACCGGTGTACCTACGCCGAACTCGAGGCCCGCTCGAACCGACTCGCTCATCATCTGATCGACGCGGGGATCTCCCCTGGCGACCACATCGGCATCTACGGAATGAACTCGATTCAGTGGGTCGAAGCGCTCCTGGCAGTCCTGAAGGTCCGGGCGGTTCCGGTCAACATCAACTACCGGTATGTGGAAGAAGAACTGCGGTACCTGTTCGACAACGCCGACCTGGTCGGCCTGGTCTACAGCGAGCAGTTCGGTCCCCAGGTGTCGAGCGTGACCGATGTGCTCTCGAAAATAAAGACCCTCGTGATGATCGAGGATGGTTCCGGTGCCAGCCAGGGAGACCTGAAAACGCACTCCCTCACAGAGATCAACACAACCTGTCCCGCCGAGCGTGATTTTGGTGAGCGCTCGGGAGACGATCAGGTCATCATCTACACGGGCGGCACAACAGGTATGCCCAAGGGTGTGATGTGGCGTGGCGAGGACATCTTCTTCGCCTTGGCCGGAGGCACCAACCCACTCACACGCGAGCGGGTGAAGACGGAGTGGGACCACGCAGAGACCGCCAAGGCGTCGGAGGGTCAGATGGTCATGATGATCACGGCCCCCATGATGCACGGAGCCGCCTTCGTTGCCGGGCTGATGAACCTCTTCCAGGGCACCGTGACCGTCTTTATTCCAAAGTTCGACCCACCCGAGATCTGGCGCACAATCGCCCGCGAAAAGGTGAACACCGTGATGATCGTCGGCGACGCCATGGGTCGACCCCTCATCGAAGCCCTCGAAGAACTCGACGCTGCTGGCGAAGAACTGGACCTGTCGGCCATGTTCGCCGTCGCCTCTAGCGCAGCGGTGTTCTCACCCGCCGTCAAGGACCGGTTCCTCGAACGTATGCCAAACCTGTTCGTAACAGACTCAATTGGCGCAACAGAGAGCGGTTTCAACGGACTCATCGCCGTCAGCAAGGACAACACCGCCATGAAGGGCGGCGGGCCGACGGTTCAGCCGGGTCGTGACACCGTGGTACTCGACGCGGATCTGAACCTCGTCGAACCCGGTTCGGGAGTAGTCGGAACTCTTGCTCGCGGCGGGAATATCCCCTTGGGCTATTACAAGGACCCGGAGAAGACCGCCGGCGTGTTCGTGGTTGCCAAGGACGGCAAGCGCTACTCCATGCCGGGCGACTCAGCCACGGTCGAAGCGGACGGAACCATCACACTTCTGGGCCGGGGATCAGTGTCGATCAACACCGGAGGCGAGAAGGTCTTTCCGGAAGAGGTCGAACAAGCCCTCAAGGCTCACCCAGACGTCTTCGACGCATTGGTCGTCGGCGTCGCTGACGAGAGGTGGGGACAGCGTGTGGCCGCGGTGGTTCAGCCGCGACCCGGGCGCAAGCCGACCCTTGACGATCTGGTCGAGGAGTGCCGCAAGCACATCGCCGGCTACAAGATCCCACGCGAACTGCACGTGGTCGACGAGGTCACGCGCTCACCGAGTGGAAAGCCCGACTACGTCTGGGCCAAGAAGGTGGCAGAAGCAGCCAACGCCGTATCCTGATTCACGACATCGAATGATCCAGGGGGATTTGTGTACAGCTACGACAAATTGTTCATCGGTGGTGAGTGGGTCGATCCAGCCACTTCAAACCGCCTAGAGGTCAACTCACCGGCCACGCTGGAGCCGGTAGGCAGCTCTCCAGAGGGCGCCAACGCCGACATGGACCGCGCCGTAGCCGCGGCACGCGATGCCTTCGACAACGGCCCCTGGCCGAAGATGACCCCCGCCGAGCGCGCGGACATCCTGGCTGCCATCTCGGCCGAGATCACCGGACGCATGGACGAGTTCTCCGCTCTCATCTCAAACCAAAACGGGTCGCCTTACCTGTTCTCGCAGATGGGTCAGGTCTACGCGGCCACTGCTGTGCTCGACTACTACGCCAATCTCATCCGGGATTACGCATTTGAAGAGTGGCGCACCGGGATGATGGGGCCGGTCATGGTCCGCAAGGAGCCGGTGGGTGTTGCCGGTGCAATCGTCCCGTGGAACGTGCCTCTGTTCACCCTCATGTTGAAGCTCGCCCCCGCACTTGCCGCCGGTGGGACCGTTGTGGCCAAACCATCACCCGAGACTCCTCTCGACTCGTTCGAGTTGGCGGGCATCCTCGAAAAGGTGGGTCTACCCAAGGGTGTCGTCAACATCGTCCCGGCCGGGCGCGAGGTGGGTGAGTACCTGGTGCGTCACCCCGGTGTGGACAAGATCGGTTTCACGGGAAGCACGGCTGCCGGCCGCAAGATCGGCGCCATCTGCGGTGAACAACTCAAGCGTGTGACTCTGGAACTGGGGGGAAAGTCGGCCGGAATCATTCTCGAGGATGCCGACCTGGACACCGCACTACCCACCCTCATGCAGTTCGCCCTCATGAACAACGGCCAAGCCTGCGTTGCCCAGACACGCGTCCTTGCCCCGCAATCGCGTTACGCAGAGATCCGTGATGCCCTCGGCGATGCCATCGGCTCGTTCAAGGTGGGCGACCCTCTGGACATGGCGACCGAATGTGGCCCATTGGTGGCCGAGCGCCAGCAGGAAAGGGTCCTCGGCTACATCGAAGCCGGGAAGGCCGAAGGCGCCAAGGTCGTCGTCGGCGGTGGCAAGCCAGCCGGGTTCGACACGGGTTGGTTCGTCGAGCCCACGTTGTTCGAGAACGTGAACAACTCCATGAAGATCGCTCAAGAAGAGATATTCGGGCCGGTCATCTCGCTGCTCAGCTACGACGACGTCGACGAGGCCGTGGCAATCGCAAACGATTCGGACTACGGCTTGTCGGGTTCGGTCTACACGACCGATCCGGAACGAGGCCTCGATGTTGCAAAGCGGGTCCGCACGGGCACCTACGCCGTGAACAATCTGGGCATGGACTTCGGCGCACCATTCGGGGGTTTCAAGAACTCCGGGGTGGGCCGTGAGCTGGGGCCAGAGGGCCTGGAGGCTTATTTGGAAGCCAAGGCGATCCTGATGCCAGGCGATTACGTGCCACCGTCAGCCTGACCCAGCACACGATTCTCGAACAAACAGTCCCGGTCGATTCCGACCGGGACTGTTTTGCTGTTAAGTGGTGGCTACAACGTGCAGAGGCGACTGCGACCCAGCGACCTGTAATTCAAAGAGATGTCAGGTGTGGTCCGGTCGCATCAGGGCATCGGTGCCACCGTCGATGAACACGATGGAACCATGCACATACGTCGCCTTTGGCCCCATGAGAAAGCTGATCACGTCGGCGATCTCCTGCGGTTCTGAGTGGCGCCCCAGCGGCACAGGTAGGCCCTCCACCCCCGGACGCAAGATCGGATCATCGAGCGAACCCTGCAACAGCGGAGTCTTCACTGGGCCGGGGGCAACAGCGTTGAGCCGGATCCCCTTCTCACCCCAGTCCTGAGTGCGGTGGCGGATTGCACGGGCGAGCGCCACCTTGGTCATTCCGTAGATGGATGCACCATCAAAACGTTCACCCGCTGCGATTGCGGTCGGCTCGTCTCCGGCGATCATCGCATCGGTCATCTCCGTGTCGTCCGACGGGAGGACCATGGGAATGATCCCAATGGAGTTGGAAGAGATGACAACCGCCGCCGGGTTGTCACCGCGTGAGAGGGCATCCTGCAGTCCGTCGAGCACTTCGACCGCACCGAAATAGTTGACAGAGATCATCAGCGAAGGTGGTTGCACATGCGGGCCCAGTCCGGCGCAGATGACAACGCCATCGAGTGTGCCTCCGCTCAAGTCGAGCGCCTTGGTCACCGCTTCGTTGCGCCCGTCGGTGGT
>CAYQFM010000067.1:0-10329 GCA_964416735.1 uncultured Iamiaceae bacterium
TCACTATCCACAGCGTCCGCCGTTGCAACCTTGAAACAACGGCAGGCGTCAGGAGATGTCGAGAATCACCTGACACGTCAAGACCGGTCGAGTTCTCGCTCAATCTCGTTGAAACAACTTCACGTATTCAGCACAACCCTGTCGACACCACCCGCTCGACGTCACACTTTTCACATCGCACGTCCGGTGACCGCAAAGCACCCACGAACGTCCCCAGCGGCTGGACATCACCCGCATGTGACCACACGAGGCTCTATGCCAAGTACTTCACCAACACGCTTGAGCGCCTCGAGTTGCGACTCGGCTCCGTCAGTATCTGCATTGACCACCCAGGTTCCTGCAGCTAAGTATTTGACCTCCATCGCGCCCGCACCACAGGCCCAGTCGACGATTTTGGACAACATCGACTCGGCTTCGGCAGGGGAATTCAATTCGAAACCCGTGAGCGCCGCACCTTCCATGACACAGGTGATCTGGTTTACGGGTTGAACACCGAGACTCTCTTTCATGTCTTGACCCTCATACGGCTTCGGACCTTCGCACTCGATTCCAGCGCTGGCCAGAGAATCCTTCACGCCAGCCAAATCGAGTGAGGACTCTGAGGCCTGGACGCTTCGCGACGGTTGTGACCCCTCAGAGGTGGATGAATCCGTTGTCGAATCACCGCCCCCTCCACCGCACGCGGCGAGTGAGGTAACCAACACAAGCCCTAGAAGTCGCTTCCACATCGTGCCCCCCACAGCTACTACGAGATTGTTGCTTGGCCATCATGACTCGTTACGAGCCTAGTTTTCGCGTCGGTGACAAACACCAGAAACGCACGTCGGGCAACAAATCAACGGCCCGTCGACCTTGAATAATGCTGCTCATTGAGGTTTGCAAATACCATTAGGCAACCCTTACACTTTCTTCACAAGATGCATCACCAAAGGTCGACCACCCTGAGTAACCCATCGGAGTGAACCGTGTTTGCCAATTTTCTGATCGGGTTACGTGAGGGACTCGAAGCATCGCTTGTTGTCGGAATCCTCATCGCCTACTTGGTCAAAGCCAAGCGATCAGAAGGCTTGCCTGCCATCTGGGTCGGTGTCGGCTTGGCAATTGCCCTCAGCCTTGGCGTCGGTGCCATCCTCACCTTCACATCAAACTCGATGTCGTTCGAAGCGCAAGAGACATTCGGTGGAGTCATGTCGATTGTCACCGTGGGTTTCATCACCTGGATGATCTTCTGGATGCGCAAGGCAGCGCGTTCGATGCGCGGCGAGTTGGAAGGCCAGATGGACAAGGCCTTTGCGGCGGGGCCACTTGCTATTGCTGTCACAGCGTTCATTGCAGTTGGGCGTGAGGGCTTGGAGACCGCTCTATTCCTATGGACCAACGCCCAGGCAACCGGTGAGACTGTCGCACCAATCGTCGGTGGGGTGCTCGGCCTGTTGACCGCCGTGATCCTGGGGTGGCTGATCTACAACAGAGCCGTAAAACTCGACCTTGGCAAGTTCTTCACCATCACCGGAGCAGCACTGATCATCATGGCGGCGGGGGTGCTCTCCTACGGGTTCCACGATCTACAGGAAGCCGCCATTCTTCCTGGCCTGAACAACCTGGCGTTCGACATTTCGAGTTGGTACTCGCCATCGAGTTGGTACGGGACGCTATTGAAAGGCGTTTTCAACTTCTCGGCGTCGATGACCTGGATCGAGACATTCGTGTGGTTCGCCTATGCCGTTCCGGTGATGGTCCTGTTCCTGCGACCAGCCAAGACGGCGGATACTGCCGCCGCGTCGGAATCAGCCACGCATCCTACGAATGCAGCAGCCGAAACCGAAGATGCACCGACTGCTGATGAATTTGCGACTCACGTAGCCACGACATCTTGAACCAACCGACACCTCGAACCAGCCGGCGTATCGAACCAACCGGCGTATCGGCTCGGGCAACCCCGGTTGACAGTTGCGACCCGCAAATCCCAATCCATAACCAGAAGAGGCAGCTTCGACATGACTGACATCAGGCACACAAGAACCCTTCAGCGCACTTTGACATCCGGTGCCGCCCTCGCATCGGCCTCACTGCTTTTCGTCGTTGCCGGGTGCACATCGAAGGCCTCGAGCGAAAACTCCGTTGCCGTCACGGCAACCAATTCCACCTGTGAGGTTGCCAAGACCGAGTTCGAATCCGGTACGCACGTCTTCCGGGTGACCAACAAGGGCTCAGACGTCACCGAGGTTTACGTCTACGGCGAAGGTGACAGGGTGATCGGTGAGGTGGAGAACATCGGACCGGGAACATCACGTGACCTGAAGGTCGAACTCACGGGCGGCGACTTCGAGATCGCATGCAAACCCGGCCAGAAGGGTTCAGGCATCAGAACTCCCATCTCAGTGTCCGGTGAGGTCGTTGCGGCACCGGTTCCGGACCGCACCGTCGAAGTAGGGGCCAAGGAGCGCACCTTCACCGGACTAGAGGACTTCACAGCAAGTCCCGGCGAGGTCGTGCAGTTCCTCTTGACCAACAACGACGACACCGACGAACACGAACTCGAGTTCATCGGACCCGACGAAGTGCCTGTCGGCGAAGTGGCGCCCCTCGCGCCGGGTGCCTCCGGTTCGGTTATCGTGACCTTCGATCAGTCGGGCACGTTCACCTTCCTGTGTGACGTGGACAATCACGCCGCCGAAGGAATGAAGGGCCAGTTCGAAACGAGCTCAGCAGATACAGCGGCCACCACCACTGCGCCCTGACAAAGCGAACTCTCCAGACCAACCGAAGCCTGCTCGCCCGCAAAGCCATAGACTGCGAACGATGACGACGTATCAGACACCCGAATGGCATCCGGCATTCGAGGAATACTGCGTCACCATCTTCGACCTACGCGAAGACGACATAACTGTCATTCAGGCACGCATTGCCGAACGACTCGATGTGTCGCGACCAGCGGTGTCGGAGATGATCAAGAAGATGGAGGCTGCCGGCCTGGTCACCGTCGACGGGAGTGTGCAGTTGACCGAAGAAGGGATGCGGCTCGCGGAGAAGGTGGTGCGCCGTCATCGCTTGGCCGAACGGTTCCTCACGGACATTCTGGACCTGTCATGGACCGACGCTCATGCCGAGGCGGGCAAGTGGGAGCACATCATCTCCGACCAGGTCGAAGAAGCCCTGGTAAAGGTGCTGGGAGCTCCCACCACCTGTCCTCACGGCAATCCAATTCCTGGGTCGGGATACATCCCACCTTCCACGGTCGCACTCGAAGCAGTTGAGCCCGGCCAGCACTTCACCGTGAGCCGGGTACCCGAAGAACTGGAGTTCGCTCCCGGAATGCTCGAGTTCCTTGAACGATCCTCACTGCTTCCGGGCAACTGCGGAACCGTCACAGCGATTTCGCCTGACGGCACGGTGACAGTGGAGGTGGACGGTCAGATCGTGGGCGTGGGCCCGTTGGCCAGTTCACGAATCCTGGTAACCGACGGCTGTTCGTAACAACCGCTTTCGTAACAACCGCTGTTATTAACAGCCGCAGTCGCCGTTCACCTCAACGAGTCCGGCAATTCGCGATGGTGGACCACGGCCAGACGCTTGGTCGACCGGGTGAGCGCAACGTAGAGGGAACGCAACCCCTGGGGTTCCTCTTCCACGATTGCGGCGGGCTCGACCACGACGCTCGAATCAAGTTCGAGTCCTTTGACCAGTTGCACCGGAACCAGCGTGATCTGTTGGTCCAGACCACGACGAGTGGCCCGCCCAAATTCCACACCTGCACGCTCCATGCCCGACGCCACCTCCTCGATCAACGAACGGGGACAGATGACAGCGACGGATCCGAACCCAACTGCCGAGACTTCGTCGATGGTTGCCTGAACCACCGTTTCGATCAGCCCATCACGGGAATCGGCCGACACCTTGCGAGGTGCCGATCCATCCTCACGAATGGATCGGGGTGGTTTGAGTTCGGGTGCGGCAACAGCCAAGACCTTCGCGGCGAGAGCCATGTTCGGGGCTGGAAGCCGATAACCGATCGTGAGCTCTGTGCGCCTCGGGGGATGGCGCTCCGGTAGGTGCTGCAAAACCCCTTCCCAATCACGGTGCGCCCACGCACCAGTGGCTTGGGCGATGTCACCGACAATGGTCATCGAGCCGTTCAGCGAGCGGCGCTTCAGCATGCGGAGTTGCATGGGCGAGAGGTCCTGTGCCTCATCGACCACGATGTGTCCGTACGTCCGGACCTCACCGTCGGGTTGATCCGCCCCCCGGCGGTGTTGTTTCGGCTTGGGACCAAGCACTGCGTGTACCTCATCGAGAAGCGGTACATCATCGGTGGTGAAAATCACCCGATCCACGTGCTCGCGACGCTCCCGGTGGAGCGACAACCACTCTGCTTCATCAAGTACGCCTCGACCGGCGTGTCGGAGCAGTGCCTTCGAACCATATAGATCATGGAGTAGTTGCGCAGGTGTCAGAACAGGCCACATCCATTCCAGAGCCTCTCGGATCGCCGGAACTGTTCCAATCCGTTCTCGGACCTCACTCGTCGCAATCTCGCCACGACCGCTGCGGGCGAGCGCAGAGAAGACCTCGGAGACAACGAAGCGACGGGCTGCGTTGTGGCGGCGGTACCGCTTGCGCGCGGCGGCGACTATCCGCCTGCTCTCTTCAACCGTCACCGTGAGGTGCTGCAAGCCATAACCAACGACCAGATCAGAGCGAAGAGGGCGCTGACGGTCCCGTACCGCCCGTGTCAACACGGTCGTCATCCTCAGGTCGCCTTTGACCCGAGCCGTGTAATCGGTATCGAATCCATCCACCCGGACGTCGTCGATCAGGTCGGCCAGCGACGCCAACTCCACCCCCGCCTCGCCCAGAGACGGCAATACCTGGTCGATGTAGCTGAGAAACAACCGGTTCGGGCCAACGACGAGAACACCCTGGCCCTCCAAAGGGAACCGGTGGGTGTAAAGGAGATAAGCGGCCCGATGAAGAGCAACCACGGTCTTTCCGGTGCCAGGCCCACCTTGAACAACGAGCACACCCGGCATGGGCGCACGGATGATCTCATCCTGTTCGCCCTGGATGGTTGCAACAATGTCGGTGAGCTTGCCGGTGCGCGTGGTCTCAAGGGCCGAGATCAGCGCCCCATACCCGCTGACCGCGTCGTCAGCAGGCGTCTCCAAGCCAAGCGACGCGATTGCATCTCCGAAGAGTTCGTCCTCGATGCCGAGCAATTGGCGTCCCCGTGTTGCAAAGTGCCTGCGACGCACCAAGCCCAAGGGTTGACGACCGGTTGCCCGGTAGAACGGTTCTGCCACGGGGGCCCGCCAGTCGACGATCACCGGCTGTTGCGCACTGTCACTGACCGCTATACGACCGATATGGAACGAGTCCTCTTCGGTGTCGATGCGACCAAAACACAACGCCCCCGAACCGACATCGAGTTGTGCAAGGCGGCCCAGCATCGTCGCCCAAATGACGTCGCGTTCGAAGCGTGCTTGTTCGGTTCCACCTCGACCGACTTCGACCATCGTGGTCATCTTCGAAGCCGAATGCCTCGCCTGCTCCAGACATTCGTATGCGTTGTCGAGGTAAGCCTGTTCCGCTTCGAGGTCGGGATGTCCTGCCATTGGGCTCCTAGGTGCCCCTCATGGTCAATCGATACGTGGCTGCGAACACGGTGTGCCGCTGAAACTTGCCCATTAGGGGGGATAGAGCAGTTTAGCCACCCATGGCAGGGTCTGGCGGGTCGGGATGTGCGTGCGTGTGGGCGTGGGCATGGCCATGGGCGTGGGGTTCCTCCGTGAGGATGAAACCGCTGCCGATGTCACGCGCGCCGGCTCCGAATGCATCCAACAGGTTCTCCCGTTTCAACACGGATGCCGGGTCTCCGATGGCAACGACCCGGCCGGCCAGTAGAGCTACCTGGGTGGCACGGGACGCTTCAGAGATGTCATGCGTGGTGATGACCACGGAGGCCCCTCGGTCAAGTTCCTGTGCAATTGCCGCGTCGAAGAAGCCGCGCCCGGCCGCATCGATGCCCGTTGTCGGTTCGTCGAGCACAAGCAGATCAGCCTGCCGCGCCAACACCTGGGCCAGATACATGCGCTGTTGCTGACCTCCAGACAGATCTCGCAGAGTACGGTCGGCAAGGTCGGCAACACCCATTCGTTCCATGCCCTGCTCCACAAGTTCCCGATCGGCCTTCGTGAAGCGCTTCAGCAGACCGAGGTCTGCGAACCTCCCCATACTCACCATGTCACGGGCGCGAAGCGGTAAGACATGACCAGACGTGTGGTATTGACCCAGGTAAGCCAGCCGGTCGGGCGTTGTGCCAGGTGGGGATCCGAGCACTTCGATTCGACCACCGAGAGGTTGGAGCAGACCTACAACCGTCTTGACCAGAGTCGACTTACCCGATCCATTCGTTCCTATCAGCGCAAGGCTCTCGCCCGGACCAAGGTCGACGCTGAAGTGCTTCAGGACCGCCCGGCTTCGGTAGCCGACATCGAGATCCTCGGCGAGAAGAACACGCTGCGTGGACGTGCTCACGTCTGCGACCGTGCTTCCGTTGCGGTTGTGGTTGTCGTTGTCGTCGAGGCTGCCCCTGTGATCGAGGAGGGCGCTGCGATTGCCGCCGAGTTGTCCGACCTCGATCCCGAACTCGATCCCTCTCCCGTTGCTGTCGACTTACGGGCACGCAATGCTTCACCCACGCCCTGCACGGCGAGCACCAAGAAGAAGATCGTCACCGCACACAGGGCTATCGCCGCACCACCGGCTACATCCCAGTGATAACTGGCAAGCAGGCCCAGGTACACCGACACAGCACCCAGCCCGGCCGCCCACGCCATCATGACGCCCACTCTGCGGGCGATAAGGGCCGCTGCACCCGACGGGGCAAGGAGCATTCCAAACACCAGCAGCGTCCCGACCGTCTGGAACGAGACAACCACGGTTACCGCGATCAGCGCCAGCATGATGTGGTGATAGCGGGATGACGGAAAGCCGGCCACGTCAGCCTGCTCGGGGTCAAAGCTCAACATGATGAACGGTCTTGCGCACACGAGGCCCACCGAGACGACAATCACAACGGCAATTGCCTGGGTGATCAGGTCACCTCGTGAGATGCCCAGAATCTCGCCGAAGAGAATGCCAACCAGATCACCCGTAAAGCTCTGCGAGCGCGACACGATCACAACGCCGAGCGCCAACATCCCCACGAACAACAAGCCGATCGCGGTGTCCGATGACAAGCGCGAGTGGCGCGTCACCAGACCCACCCCGAAGATCATCACCAGTGCCCCGACTATTGCTCCCAACATCCCGGGTGCCCCCAGCAACACGGCGCCTGCAACACCCGGAAGCACGCCGTGCGCAAGCGCATCGCCAATGAAAGCCAGGCCCCTCAAGACCACGAACGTGCCGATGACGGCACATACAAGCGCCACGAGGATGCCCGCCAACAGCGCCCGTTGCATAAAGACGTTATCGACGAACGGGTCGATGAACCAGGTCATGCGTGCGTTTCCAGGCCCGTCGCAATTCGGGTTGCCAGGTCCGTCATGAATGTTCCATAGGTGCGGTCTTCGGGCAGTTTGTGGGTGTTCAGTTCCACCACTTTCACGCCGGTCTCTTCGGCGATGACCTTCGACAGCGCATTCGGACTACCCACCTCATTGAAAATTGTTGTGACTCCGAGCAACTCGATCTGGCGCTTCAGCGATGCAACATCCGCGGCCGAAGGCGACGCCTGGGACGACAGCGAACTCACCACCGTACCGACGATCTCGAAGTCGTAGCGATCTGCAAAGTACCCAAGTGACTCGTGGCCGGTGACGAGTTGTCGGCGATTGTGCGCGACCGGCTCCAGAATCGTCTCGACTCGGCGATTCAGGTGGTCGAGGTCAGCTTCCAGATCGGCAAGCCTTGTGGACATGTCGAGGCCGAGCCTGGTCTCGATACTCCCGGCCAACGCAACCATTCCGTGCGCCATCGTCACAGGATCCACCCAGAAATGTGGATCAAGCACGCCGTGATCGTGACCATCATGATCGTGACCATCGCGATCCTCATCATCGAGATCCTCTTCTTCGTGAGAACCGCTCGACACGCGCTTGTGCGAGTCATGATCATTCACGTCAGGATCATCTCCTCCTTGGCCATCTGTTAGGTGGCCGTCTGGATAATGGTCACCATGAGTATCCGCATCGATACTGCGAAGATCCACCCAATCGCTGATCCAGAACACCGAGGTTCCACGGCCCTCGACTCGCTTGAGTGCGGCGGTCAATCCCTCTTCGAGGCCCAATCCGTTCGCCACGACGAGATCTGCACGGTCCAGCATCTCCATGTCACGTGCTGACGGCCTGTAATCATGTGGGTCCACACCGTTCGGCATAAGCACCTGCACCGTGGCGGAATCACCGACCAATTGGGCAACCAGCGCTGCGGTCACCGGAAAGGTGACAACTATCAGCGGTCCATCCGGCAGTGCAGCCTGGGTCAGCGTGCGGCCGCTCAGGCGGGAACTCGGTCCACATGCACCTGCGACAACGGCCACCACCAGCATGACCACGACCACGACCACGACCACGGACAACATCGATCGACGCCGTGAGACTCGGCAATTCCCACGGTCTCCAACTGACATCCGGTCACTTCCGCTCTGGCGCAATCGACTTCTGTCGCAAGGCTACCCAGCCAACCAAAAAGACGACAGCTCCCGCGGTGCGGGAGCTGTCTTGAGTCGCTTGCGACCCCACTCAGGCCATCGGGCGGATCAGCCAGCGAACCTAGGGGTCACGGCCTGCGAACGCACGGCTGGAAGAGTGGTACTTGTGGTACTGGTTGTCGTGGTCGATGGGATCTGACAAGTGCCCGGGTTCATCACCGGTCCAACAAAGATCCCAACGTCACCATCGGTTCCGCCATACACATAGGCCATCCGGCCAGTACCCGGTTGAAGCGTTACATCGCCGGCGACAGCGAGCTTCTCGTCCGTCATATCCGCGGATGCCGTCAGATCAACATAAGTGGCAGGCGCTGAAACCATCTTGCCCGCCTGGCCACCATATTCGAGGCCCTCGGCAACCATCGTGACGGCTCCGCCGACCTCACCCCACACACTGACGGGCGAGATTCCGCCTTCGGTGTATGCGGCCGCGGTACTACGGGCACCAATTCGAGCCTTGCCCGGCTCGATGCACGAGGCCATGTCATTCCATACGGTGATATAGCTCGGGTCATTCACGTCACCATTGGGTTTGAATTCGTCCAGACCGATCGTGACGTTGTCACCGGCCGCAACCGTGAATGATTGGACGATGGCGCCCTCTCCGCCGCAATCGGTACCATTCCAGTAGCCGTCCTGTATAAACGCGACTGTGTGGACACCCGGCGTGAGGACAAGTTCGGCGGAACTGTCAGTAACGTTGAAAAGACCCTCTGCCTGTGGGCCCTCGATCTTGGTTCCGTCCACGCAGACCGCCATCGGATTGTCTTGGCCTGCCGCCCAAGTACTCAGGTGAATGAACGTCACCTTCGCGCTATCGGCCGCTCCAGCCTGGGTGACCAGAGTCGCCGTTGGTGTCATGGCCAGCAACAGGCCACTCACCGTCATGATCGCTGTTCGTTTCACACAAACTCCTTAACCAGTGCCTCGGACTACTACAACCGATTCCAGCTATTCTGAATTGAAATAATAGTCAAGCTCCTCATACTGACGCGGTCCAATGAACTTCGAATTGCTTGAGCTGCCAGGGTGACGACCACATAGGAATAGGAAACGAACCCGCTAATGACTACTGAGGCCGAGTTCTATGAACATGAGACTTGGGGAGACGGGCGATTTCTTGATTCCGGTGTCTTTCGGCTACGGCTACGCGGAACAGCAGAATTGATTGCGAGTCCAGGTGCCAAATGGCTGGACATGGGAACCGGCGATGGCGTTTTTCTCGATGAACTCATCACAGCAATCGGCGGCGAACACGGGCTGGTGGTAGCTCTTGACCGAAGCGAAGTCGCCCTCTCTCACGTAGACGGCGTCGCCGTGAGAGCCTCGAGCTCTAACCTTCCATTTCGCGATGGTGCGTTCGACCTGGTTACGGCCTTTGAAGTCCTCGAGCATCTTCCGGTAGCCGACTTCGAATCAACAAGGCACGAATTGGCGCGAGTCGCTGCAGATCGTGTGGTCATCACCGTACCGAATCGAGAAAAGCGCAATCGTGGAGCCGTTACCTGCCAATCCTGTGGATGTCGATACAACCCTTTCAGACATCTCCGATCATTCCGACAGGATCGTCTTGACGGCCTGATTCCCAACCACGACTTGGCTCACGCCCTCGA
>CAYQFM010000068.1:0-1529 GCA_964416735.1 uncultured Iamiaceae bacterium
CTGACCGCCAGGTCCGCATCGGCCAACAAGTGCCGAAAATGTGCCTCACCGATACGCCAATCGACCAACAGATTCTTCACGAGGAAAGACGCACAGATGAGACGCACCCGCTGCGGCACCCAACCCTCTTCGCGCAACTGCCGCATTCCAGCATCGACGATCGGGTAACCGGTGAAGCCACCCTTCCACGCGGCGATCTCTCCCGGATCATTGCGCCATGCAACGTCTGCGAAACGTTCCTTTGCGGGCTCGTCTACCAGCGAAGGGGTCTCGGAGAGGAGATGGATAAACCACTCTCGCATCGCCAACTGGCGCAAGAACGCCGTGCGACCGGGGGTGTCGCCCGAGACAGCCTCCACGATCTTGCGCGGAGACAACGTTCCGAAGTGAAGGTCGGTCGAGAGCCATGAGGTGGCATCCAGATCGGCCCTGTCGCCCAGTTCGTCATACGAGTCGACCTTCTCGATGAACCGGGCAAGGCGGCGGTGGGCCTCAGATTCACCCTCTGCAAAAGGCGACTGGTCGTCGAGAAAGGGGATCGGCTCACCGGGATCATCGAGCACGACCACAGAACTGCTTCCCGGCTCGGGCCACGGTTCGCGCTGAGTTGAATCCCACGCCTTGAAGAATGCATTGAACCCACGGGAGACATTGCCCTTGGCAGTGGTGACGGTTCCCGGCGGGTGCACCAGTGAGCCATCAAGACGTTCAACAGAAACCCCCAGATCGGCCAGTGCCTCGGCGATTCTGCCGTCGCGCTCCACAACCGCAGGCGAATAACCGTTGTTCAGATATACAGATCCGACCTGGAGCACCCCAACCACCTCGGGAACCAGAGTCTCCGGATCGCCAATGCGCACCAGGAGACGTCCACGCTTCTCCTCAGCGAGGTCGTAGTCGAGGGCCTGAAGGTTCGCCAACAGTTGCCGGCGACGGAATGGACCGACGCTTTCGAGGTGAAGTGGATCCAGGACGAAGAGCGGCACGATGTACTTCCGCTGCGCGGTCGCTGCGTCCCACGCTGGGTTATCAGCTAGACGCAGGTCTCGCCTGAACCATACGAGGCCGATCTCGTCGGAAGCGGTCATGCCAGTGGCCTACCGAACGGAAGGGTCTCCTGCCAAGTCGAGAGAAACTCCTCAGCTCGTTCACACGCACCCAGATAGGGACCAGCAGGATGACCAATGACCTCTCTGACGGCCTCGGTGATCCGCCTGACCACCGTTTCATCCAGCTCGTCAGGGGTCCTACCTTCCGGTGGAAAGGCCGCAAAAAGTGCACCGGCCGTGGTGATGAAATCCGGAAGGACGGTCACTTCGGCTTTGCGAAGAGTGGCACGTGCCTTCGCCGTCACCGGAGCGGGCCCGGTGGGTATGACCACACGGGTGTTCATCCGTGCCGCTTCAACATGGTCGAGAATGCCCAGTTTCGAGCCCACGAAGAACATGTCCGCGTGAACCTCGGTGATCGCGCCCGGGCTCCTGACATCGCCCCCGATGTGATCGACAAGGCCGGGGCCGTGTTCGCCC
>CAYQFM010000068.1:1539-2646 GCA_964416735.1 uncultured Iamiaceae bacterium
AATCCCCGCAGGATCCACCACCGTGCCCATCGGGGTACCAAGGCTCAGGATCTTCGCACCCAGCAGACTCAGGCTTTCGGCAATATCCGGACCCCGCGCATCAAAGCCTTCTATCGCCACAGTGAGGCCTGCCATCGAATCGACAGCCGCCAATGCCGAATGAACGATCCCGAGAACTGTCAGGCGCGGCCCCTCGGTCCAGTACATGGGACTGCGGGCATCGAGGTCTCTCAGCTCAGCCAATCCGTCGGGATCCACCCCTCTTCCGGGATCGACGAGCAGACGGCGTTGGCGGACCAGCGGCGAAGCTTCCTCCACGAACGCGGCAATTGCCTCGGACTTCTTCTCCTTGTGGGCGTTGATGCCCACGGAAGCGCCTCCGACCTTCAACCCGAATGACGCGAACTGATAGGTGCGCGACCTGGCCATCGTCTTCGCCCCGCCGCGCAGGATCTTGGGCGCCAAGCGGACGGCACCAACTGACGCCTCCGCATCTTCGAGGTCGAACACGACAAATGCATCGACCGTGTCCAGCTTCTGAATCTTCACCCCCGGAATTGTGGCACCGACCAGGCCAGAGTACGACCTCGACACTTTGAGCGGCGCGAGACTCACAGCGTGGGTAGCACTTCTGGGCACGACGATCTTCCACCGATTGCAGCGGGTCTACCTACATCCGCTAGAGATTCTGACGTCATCGTGATTGGCGCCGGCATCGTCGGCCTTTCCACAGCACGGGCGCTGCACAGAGCTTCTCCGTCACTGCAGATCACCATCATCGACAAGGAATCGGCGGTTGCCGGCCATCAGAGCAGCCACAACTCGGGGGTGCTCCACTCTGGCATCTATTACCGGACCGACGCCGAGAAGGCCCGCCTGTGCGTGAGGGGAAAGGAGGAGCTCGAGGCATGGTGTCTGGACAACGACGTTCCATTCGAGACGTGCGGGAAAGTCATCGTCGCGACCACCGACGACGAGGTTGCCAGCCTGAGCGTGCTCCAAGGTCGCGGGGCAACCAACGGCGTGGTTTCTCATCTGATCAACCGGCGGGATCTGAGCGAACTCGAACCACACGTCGACGGTCTCGCCGCACTTCACATCCCAGCC
>CAYQFM010000068.1:2656-10319 GCA_964416735.1 uncultured Iamiaceae bacterium
GGTCATCGATTTCTCAACGGTCGCCCGGAAGGTTGCCGCTGGCCTGGTCGAAGCCGGATCCACCATCGCCCTCGACGCCAAGGTCACGGCCATACGAGAATCCGATGACGGGGTACAGGTGGACACGACCGACGGGCGGTTCCGGTCTGCCATGCTCGTCAACTGCGCAGGACTCCATAGCGATCGGGTGAGTCGCCTCGCCGGCCACACTCCCGAAATCAGGATCGTGCCGTTCCGCGGGGAGTACCACGAACTGACGGCCGAACGGCGATACCTGGTTCGACATCTCGTCTACCCGGTCCCAGACCCCCGGTTTCCGTTCCTGGGAGTCCACTTCACCCGCGGGCTGGACAACCGCGTCCACATAGGCCCCAACGCCGTTCTCGCGTTTGCCCGAGAGGGCTACAGGCGACGAAATGTCGACGTCTCAGATATTGCGACGATGATTCGCGACCCCGCCGTCTGGCGCCTCGCACGCCGCTATGCGCCGACCGGTGCCACCGAGGCACACCACGCTCTGAGCAGGCGGTCTTTCATCTGGGCACTCCAACGCCTGGTGCCAGACATCCGATCGCATGATGTCATCCGTGCCGGATCCGGAGTCCGTGCGCAAGCCGTACACGACGACGGCTCCCTCGAAGACGACTTCGTGTTCTCGGTTTCACCACGATGCCTCCACGTCCTCAATGCACCATCACCGGCAGCGACCGCATCGTTCGCCATCGGCCGGCACATTGCGGCAACGCTCTTGAATGCGTGAAGAAGCACTTCCGCTAGAAAATAGGAATGTCGACATCCGGTTCCAAGAAGGCAATTATCGCCGCTCTCCTGGCGAACTTCGGTATCGCCTTGGCAAAGCTGTTCGGTTTCATCATGACCGGGGCATCATCGATGCTCGCCGAGGCAATCCACTCCGCGGTGGACAGCGGGAACCAACTGCTACTGCTTCTCGGGGGTCGCAAAGCATCGCGGGTGCCCGACGCTGAACATCAGTTTGGCTACGGCCGTGAGCGCTACTTCTGGGCATTCGTGGTCGCAATCGTCTTGTTCTCGCTGGGCGGCGTGTTTTCGATCTACGAGGGCATCAGCAAAGTCCGGCATCCACATGAACTTGAACAACCCGCCTGGGCGATCGGCATTCTCATCGTCGCGATCATCCTGGAAACGGTCTCTTTGCGAACAGCGCTGCACGAAGCACGGCCTCACCGCAAGGGAGCTTCACTGGTGAAGTTCATCCGTCGAACGAAGTCACCCGAGTTGCCCGTGGTGATCCTCGAAGACATCGCAGCCGAGATCGGTCTGTTCATCGCATTGGGTGCCGTCAGCATGTCCGCAATCACCGGCAACGCCCTCTGGGATGCCTCGGGCACCATCATCATCGGCATTCTTCTCGTCGGCATAGCAACGGTACTCGGCATCGAAATGAAGAGCCTTCTCATCGGAGAATCCGCAAGCCCAGAAGACCAAACCGCAATTCGTTCGGCAATTGAGACGAGCGATCACGTCAAGAAGTTGATCAACCTCCGCACCGAACACATCGGTCCCGAAGATCTGCTTGTCGCCGCAAAGGTCCATTTCGACGAATCCTTGACCATCAGGCAGTTGGCCCAGGTGATCGACAGCGTCGAGGCGGGGGTTCGTTCCGCAGTTCCAAGCGTGAACAGACTCTTCATAGAGCCGGACGTGTCCGGGCCAGCGGTTTCCTGAACGGGCAAGGCCTCCGAGCGCACCGTTTCCGAGCCAAACGGGTGACGTGACGACTTTCACGCTAACTATTGCAAGCAAAATGGTTGCATCCGTAAGCGTTTCTTGCTTTAATTAGCACGTCCCCAACAACCGCAAGCACTTTCCCCCCAAGTGCTAACCGGAGGTAAGCAAATGCCTGCAGCAACCATTGACCAGCTCAGTGAAGTACAGAACAAGGTGCTCGACTCGGTCCAGGCCTTCCAGGATCCCATCCTCAACAGCGTCAAGCAGATCGTCGAGATCGTTGAGAATTACGTCCCCGAGGTCAAGATCGGTGGTCTCACCGACTCACTCCCCAGCGCTCAGGACGTCGTTGACAACAACTACAAGCTCGCTGGCCGCGTCCTCGATGACAGCCAGAAGTTTGTGAATGAGCTCCTTGGTGCCGTTCAGCCGGTAACCGACAAGGTCGCCAAGCCCGCCGAGGCACCCAAGGCTTCCAAGAAGGCTGCCGCCTGATCATCTGGACCAGCTTCATCTAGACCTGTTTGATCTAGACCCCCTGGTGCGAGAGCGACATCCCCCAGTTGCCCGCACCTCTAAGGCCATCCGACACACCCCCCAGAGTCGGAGGTCTCCCGAGAGGGCCCGTCAAGGGCCCTCTCGGTCGTTTTGAAGTGATCTAGGCTGAGCGAGCCCTCCAGCCACGATGGCACTCGACGACAAAGGATCCCCGTTGACGCTCGGCGACTCGCATCTCCCTCCAGGTCAGGCCGTAACCGAGACTGCCGTTGCGGCTCGCACCATCGACGCCCACAAGATCTACGGATCCGGTGAGACCGAGGTCAGAGCCCTCGACGGGGTGACAGTTGAATTCCCCGCTGGCCGGTTCACGGCGATCATGGGTCCCTCAGGGTCGGGGAAATCCACCCTGATGCACTGCGTGGCGGGTCTCGACAGGCTCACTTCAGGCCGTGCCCTGATCGGAGCCACGGACCTGGGGTCGCTGGATGACAAGGCGCTGACCAGGTTGCGCCGTGACACGATCGGGTTCGTCTTTCAGGCGTTCAACCTCATACCCACCCTCACCGCCGCCGAGAACATCACGCTTCCGATGGATCTTGGAGGCCGACAACCAGATCGGGCATTCGTCGACACGGTCATCGACACGCTGGGTCTGCGTGACCGACTCACCCATCGACCAGCGGAACTCTCCGGCGGTCAACAGCAACGGGTCGCCGTTGCTCGGGCACTTGCCGGGCGCCCGAGCATCATCTTCGCCGACGAGCCCACCGGCAACCTGGACTCCAAGAGTGGCAACGAGGTGCTCTCGTTCATCCGCCATGCAGTCGACGAGATGCACCAGACAATCGTCATGGTGACCCACGACCCGAATGCGGCGAGCTACTCGGACACCGTGTTGTTCCTGAACGACGGACGAATCGTCGACCGTATCGATTCCCCGACGGCCCAGAGTGTTCTTGATCGCCTGAAGTGCTTCGGCGACTGACGATCTATTACGCCTGACGGTATTCGATACCTGACGCTCAGCTCTCGAGTGACGTGTGTTTGAACTCGTTCAGCTCAGGCCAATCGGTGAGCATCGACACGATGCGCTCAATGGTTCCCGCGGCCGCATCCGTGTCGCCGGCAGGGCCGCTCATCAGTCGCACGAACGCCGCTTTGTCACCCACGACAAAGGTGGGCACTCCCCATACATCGTGGTCGGCAGCCGCACGTTCATGTTCGGTTCGAATGGTCTCAAGTGGTTGGCCGTCCCTGATGACATTGAAGATCTCGTCGGCATCGAGATCGTTCACAGTGAGTATTTCGTAGATCACGATCGGATCCTGGAGCTTGCGGCCCAGGCGGTGGCGGGCGTTGAAGAAATCCCCGTGAATGTCCAAGAAATGATCGGGATAGTTGTCCCGGACAGCTATCGACGCCTGCAACGCGAGCATTCCCGTGTCACGTCGCGGGTCGTCCCAGACGCTCGGTCCACCTTCCTCCACGTGCGCCTGGCCAAGGGAGAATGGCATGAACGAAACATCCCAATCGGCACCAGCAGAGAGCGCTGTGACCAAGTGGTCATGGGCATTGCAGGCAAAGGGGCAGCGGTAGTCGTAGGTGACGGCGAATTCAAGACGTTTACTCAAAGCAGGCTGGCTCGAGGCGGGCTGGCTCGAGGCGGGCTGGCTCGAGGCAGGCCGGTCGTCGGAAACGTGGGGTTCAGAAGGTTGGCTCTCGGAAGGTCGATTCACGGCGACAGCATACGGTTGCCACACAACACCCCCGACGGAACGGGTGTGTTTGTTGATACGGTCCACTTCGCAGAACCGTTAAGCGCTATCAGCAGGAGGCCGCAGTGGCGAACGAGGGATACCACGAACCGATCGATCTGTTGCCACCGGACGTGATGGACCGACACAGGGCAATCGTCTCGATCATGGAAGAGCTCGAGGCGGTTGACTGGTACGACCAACGCGTCGCGGCCACCGACAACTCGGAGTTGGCCGACATCCTCGCCCACAACCGTGACGAGGAAAAGGAGCATGCCGCCATGGCCATCGAGTGGCTTCGTCGCAACGACCCCACCTTCGACCGGGAACTGCGCACCTATCTCTTCACCGAATCTCCCGTCGCCCACACCGAAGAGATCGCTATGGCCGGCGGATCAGGCGAATCGGTTGAGATGCGCCGGGAAGAAGCCACCTCAGCAGGGTCGGAGGCGGCAACTTCATCGAATTCGTCACTTGGTATCGGAAGTCTGAAGATCAACGTCGAGGAGAGTGGATCATGAACCATCTGTTCCGGGAGCTTGCTCCGATAACCGATAACGCCTGGGGCGAGATTGAAACCGAAGCCCGGCGATCACTCCAGAACTTCCTTGCTGCACGCCGCTTGGTCGACTTCAGCGGGCCCAGCGGCTGGGAAGCCGCCGCTGTGACACTCGGAACCGTGGAGGTACTCGGATCGGGGCCGGTCGACGGAGTCGCCGGAGCACGGCGAAACGTCCAGCCGTACATCGAGTTGAGAACAGACTTCACCCTTTTGCGTTCCGAACTCGACGCGATCGACCGCGGCCATGCATCCCCAGACCTCGACCCTGTCGTGGATGCGGCACGTCGTGCCGCTGCTGCCGAGGACAAGGCCGTGTTCCACGGGTATCCCGCTGGCGACATCGTCGGAATTGCGGAGGCATCGCCACACGATGCGGTAATTCTTGGCGACGACTTCGGCCGTTACCCGACTTGGACGGCAACCGCCGTTGCGACCCTGCGCGATGCCGGGGTCGAAGGCCCCTACGCCATTGCCCTCGGTCCACGCTGCTACGCCGGAATCCTCGAGACCACAGAGGATGGTGGCTACCCGATCCTCGAACGGCTGCGTCTGATCCTGGGTGGCCCGGTGGTCTACGCACCCGCCGTCAACGGGGCCGTAGTGCTGTCGATGCGCGGCGACGATTTTGAGCTCTACAGCGGGCAGGACTTCTCCATCGGGTTCAAATCCGCCGACGCCGAGACCGTCAGCCTCTACATCGAAGAAAGCCTCACGTTCCACGTCCACTCGGCCGAGGCAGCTGTGGCCCTCCGTTACGGGAGCTGACGCACACCGATAGTTTCAGACTCATGCACGTGTCGATGACTGTTCCCACCGAGGATCTGAACGATGTCCGCACGTTGTATCCGGCCTTGGAGGAAATCGGTTACGACCGTGCATTTTCCTTCGAGGCCAAGCACGACCCGTTCATACCGTTAGCGGTTGCGGGGGAACACACATCACGAATCGAACTTGGTACCGCAATTGCTATCGCTTTTGCGCGTACACCCATGACCCTCGCCAACGTCGCATGGGACCTGCAGACCACAACACGCGGTCGTTTCGTATTAGGTATCGGAACCCAGATCCGCCCTCACATAACCCAGCGCTTCTCGATGCCCTGGTCAAAACCGGCTGCCCGGTTACGTGAACTGGTACTCGGGATCAGAGCGATCTGGAACGCTTGGGCGCACGACACACCGCTGGATTTCAAGGGTGAGTTCTACACACACACGAGGATGATTCCAGCGTTCAACCCTGGACCGAACCCTTTTGGGCCACCCCGGATCTTGACCGGGGGTTTCGGTCCCAAGATGACAGAGGTAGCGGGTGAGGTCGCCGACGGATTCCTCGTTCATCCGGTGAACAGTCGGCGATCTCTCCTCGAATTGACCCTCCCCGCTCTTGCCGAGGGCGCAGCACGCTCCGGTCGAACCGTGAACGACCTGGAAGTTGTCTGCGTGACCATCGTCGTGACCGGCCGCGATGAACGCGAGTTCGAACACAGCCGAGAGGCGGTGCGCAAGCAACTTGCGTTCTACGGGACGACCCCCGCCTATCAGTCGGTGTTCGACCTGCACGGGTTCGGAGATCTTCATCCCAGGCTCAAAAACATGGCGCGTCAGAGCCGCTGGGACGAGATGGCCGGGTTGATCGACGACGAACTCATCGAGGCAATCGCCGTTGTGGGTGAACCCCACGAGATAGCCCCACTCATCCGACAACGACTCGACGGCATTTCAGACTACGTGAGCCTCGTCAACAATCGAGCTCCCGACCCCCGGCACTTCGTCGAGGTGGTCAAAGACCTAAAAGCTGCTGACCACACAGAATGACTTGCGTCAGCGGTCAGCACTGGGCATCAACGTTGTCGCAGAATCAGTAGTGCGGGGATCACCACCAAGGAGAGCACGCCGGAACCCAGGGCGAGTACCGCGTAACTCGCATTTGCGACGACAAGGCCCGAGAGAGCACCGCCGCCCGCTCCGGCCAAGGCAATTGTGACGTCGATCGAGCCCTGGATACGAGGCCTTTCAACCGGGTCCGTCGCGTCGACCACCAACGCCGTTCCGGTGATCAGGCCGATGTTCCAGCCAAGACCGAGCACCATCAATGCAATCACCGTGAGCCCAACCGAGTCCCCCGGCACCACGGCCGCCAATACACCCGATGCAAGGAGGGTCACGCCACCAACCACAACCATTGCCGCACGACCCACTCGATCGACGAACCACCCCACCAGAGGTGACGGTAGATACATGGCACCGATGTGGAAACCGATCACCATGCCCACCGCACCGAGGCTGTGTCCGTGATCGTCCATGTGAACCGGCGTCATCGTCATTACGGCGACCATCACGAGCTGTGCAACCAGCATCACGATTGCACCCATCCATGCGCCGGGCCGCAATTGACGGATCAGACTGCCTTGCGCCTCGCCACCGGTCTCCTTGGCATCGGGCATGCTCGAGATCGCCGTAGAACCCCCGGTGGGTCGAGCGGTGGGTTGAGCGGCTGGTGGGTCGATCAGCTCTGCGCTCGCCGCGCGATTGCCAGCGCCGCCATCCGCACGGGTCGACTCGGCCAACGCTCGAGCCACCAGAAACGGGTCCGGACGGAGAAATGCGAAAAGGACCGCCGCGGCCACGGCATAGGCAGCAGCGGCCAGGATGAACGACCCTGTGAGCGACGGCAAACCAAGCGCCTCGGCAAACGAGCCCATCGGCTCGACCACCACTGGCCCGACAACGGCACCGAGCGTTGTGGCCACCAGCGAAACACTTACCGCTCTGGCGCGTTGTTCCGGCTCTGACAAGTCCGTTCCCGCGTAACGCGCCTGCAGGTTTGTCGCGCTCCCGGCTCCATAGACGAACAACGAAAGGAGCAGGAATGCAACGTTGTCGAGCGCCGCAGCGGCAATGACGCCAACCGCACCTATGGCCCCCGCACCGAAACCCAGGCCCAAGCCCGTCCTTCGTCCAGACCGCTGGGAGAAACGACCGACGAGGAAAGCGGCAAGCGCAGAGCCGAGGGTGAACAGGGCCACCGGTAGGCCAGCCGTGTTGTTGCCACCAAGCATTTCCTTGGCCATCAAAGCCCCGACGGTCACGCCCGCGGCCAACCCAGCCCCACCGAACATCTGGGTCACCGTCACTAT
>CAYQFM010000069.1:0-2909 GCA_964416735.1 uncultured Iamiaceae bacterium
GGCTGCCGACAAGGACGATCCGTCCACGTATAACGATGCCCGATTCGACAGTGATTCCACTGATAGCGATTCCATCGATGGTGATTCCACCGATGGTGATTCCCGAGGTGTTGGCGGGTCGCTGTTCGAACGGATACTGAACTCCGGGCAGCCGGATGACAAGACGTACATCGTCCACCGCGGCGAGACATGTTTTGTGATCCTCAATCTGTACCCGTACACCAACGGGCACGTGCTGGTGCTACCCAACCGGGCCGTCACCTCGATCGAGGCTTTCGATGATGAGGAGCATCTTGAGTTCTGGGCGTCTGTGCGTGATGCAACACGTGCGGTAAGGGGCGCATACGGGTGTGACGGCATCAACATCGGTATGAACCTGGGGTCAGCAGCCGGAGCGGGCGTACCCGATCATCTGCACATGCACGTGCTGCCACGGTGGTTGGGCGACACCAACTTCATGACGGCGGTTGCCGGATCCAGGGTGATGCCGGAACCTCTCGAGGAGAGCTGGCGCAAGCTGCGCGCAAACTGGCCAGCCTGAGAGTGACCTGACTCGACGGCTGAACCCATGACATGTGTCATTGGACCACCCCGGTCGCGCTTACCGGTTGGGGTATGTGGGCTAAGCTGAATCTGATGCCATTTTGAATTGGCGTCACCGCGGGTCGGACCCTCCACGACTCGTCTCCCTCCGAAAGGAAACCTCCCAAAATGAAGAAAAGTGCGAAGTTTGCTGCATCCTCACTGGTGGCATTGAGCCTTCTCGGCGCCGCGTGTGCCAAGGATGAGCCCGAAAAGCAGTCTGCAGCCACCACTACCACCAAGGCTGCAACCACTGATACCGAGGCGGCCGCAACTGGTCTCGAGGTAGGCGATGCCTGGTGTCGCAAATCGCCCAAGATGGCTGAAGCCGGTGGCTGTTATCTGATCATCACAAACGGTGGTTCCGCTGATGACGCTCTCATTTCGGCAGCGGTTGACGCATCGGTGGCCACCACCACCGAAATCCATGAGACGGTTGCAGCCGACGGTGCTGGTAACGACGGCGCAACGGAAACCACCATGGCTGGTGAACATGGTGCGTCATCGGACATGTCGGGCGATCATGACATGCCCGACGACTCCGGAACCACCATGCCGGGCACCGGGATGATGAAGATGCAGAAGGTCGACAAGATCGAGATCCCCGCAGGGGAGACCGTCAAGCTCGAACCGGGTGGCTATCACATCATGCTGATGGGTCTGGCCGGCGAACTGGCCGAAGGTAGCAAGATCACCATCACGCTCACCTTTGCTGAGGCTGGCGAAAAGACGGTCGAAGCCGAGGTGCGTGCTTTCTGATCTGCCGCTAGCGTCCGCGCTGATGGTTGCCGACGACCAAATCTGTGAGGTGCCGCCTGGAGGAAGCTCCAGGCGGCACCTTTTTCCCGATAACAACCGCCGCCGCATACCGGCGATTCTCTATTGGGTCATTGCCCTCGTTTGCGTTCTTGTGTGGGCGCTAACCCGCGGTGGTGATCCGGTCCTGGTGAACGAAGGCCTGCTCTTCGCCTCCGCAGCCTTGGCTCTGATTGGTGCATACAGTTTTGTGGCGGGCCGTGATCTGCGACTTGACGAGAACGACGCTCTGGTCGTGGCGGTGAAACAGGTCGGGTTCCCCGTGGGACATGCCTCTGCGCAGATGGGGTGGCGGGGTCTGTTGAGCCGTCCGACCTGGCGCATTCTCATCTACTCCGCTGAGGAACGCCCGACTCAGCGTGGCTTGGTGCTCGTAGACGGCACCGATGGACACGTCGTGGAGTGGTTCGTGGAGGACAACCCGGAAGACTGGTCTGACGTGGCCACGGATTGAGCCGTCAGATTGCCGATCGGACAGCGGTGAGCACCCGCGTGAGTTCTGAGAGGTTGTCGTGACCGGCCACAACCGCCTCTTTCACGAGGTCCAGGGCCGTCACGGTCACGCCTTCGGCCGATACCGCTGAGCGCTGCCATTGCTTTCCGGAAAACCGACGTGAGATGTCGATGATTGCGCTTGCCGAGTCTTCAAGCCGGTCGAGCAGGGTATCCAGAGAACCAGCGGACAGGGAACCAGCGGACAGGGAACGAGCAGAAAGAGAACCAGCGGAGCCGGCGAATTCGCCGGGTTTGGTGATCCGAGGCTGTGCGGTCGGATCGTCATGGAGATGGATGGCTCTCAGTTCGTCCGTCAGCTCCGTCCAAGTGGCAATGGTGTGTGCGGCAATTTCGACGGCACTGAAGCCGTCGGGGCCTGGGGTAGACGCAATCGTCGCAATCGCCTCGTCGTCCCGGACCGGTGCGAGTGCCCGGCGGTACCGGCGTGGAAACGATGCGATAGCGGTCATCGCGTCGGCTGGGGAGAGGCGACTGACATTTATTGGTGACCTGTCTGGTCCCATGATCACGTGGCCTGCCTTTGCGTTGCCGTGTCTGCAAGGTGTTGCGGTAGGACGTCGTAATGGTCGTGACGCATGGTGAAGCTTCCCGTACCGCTTGTTCGTGAGCGCAGGTCGATGGCGTAATCGAGGACCTCTGAAGTTGGCACAATGGCGGTGACAGTCTGCTCGTCATGGTTGGTCATCTCTGTTCCTCCGATGCGTCCGCGTCTGGAGTTCAGATCACCCATGATGTCGCCCAGCAGCACGGAAGGGATGGTCACTTCCAGCAGCGACACCGGTTCCAGCATGGGCAGGAACATGTCGTTGATGGTTGGCGCCCATTGCGGCAGAATATCGATTCCGCAACAGGAGCCGGAGGTCGGCTCCACCTTCACCACCGGTTCGGTGGCCGCCTCGGTCTGCTCCAGAACACGTTCGAGATGGTCCATTAACCAACGATCCGCGGTTCCCTGGTTTGGCAGGTATTCTTGCATCAGCGCCACGGTCTCGGGC
>CAYQFM010000069.1:2919-10306 GCA_964416735.1 uncultured Iamiaceae bacterium
GGATGATTGGTGAAGCCAGTAAGAGTGCTTCGCGGATTGCCAGGCGCCCCGCCATCTTGAAGCTCATCTCGGATGAGTCGACCGCGTGGAATCGACCGTCGACGAGGGTCACGCGGACATCGACCACGGGGAAGCCGTATGGGCCACCTTCCTCCAATGCTTCGATGACTCCCTTTTCGACGGCGGGAATGAACTGCCGCGGTATGGCCCCGCCCACGATCCGGTCGACGAACTCGAAACCTCCGCCGCGGGCAAGTGGTTCAACCTCTATGGAGACAACGCCAAACTGTCCGTGCCCACCACTCTGCTTCTTGAACTTTCCTTCTGCGCCAGCGGTTCCGGTGATGGTCTCGAGATATGCAACCCGGACTTCTTCGGTGGAGATGCCTACCCCGAAACGCCTCCGCAGCCTCTCGAGGGTGATGGTCAGATGTGTGTCGCCTGTGCCACACAGCAGCGTCTGTCGGGTGGCGTCATCGTGGAACACCGACAAGGTGGGGTCCTCATCAGTGAGCTTGTGCAGCGCATTGGCCAACTTGTCCGCTTCACTCTGGTCGTCGAGGTGCACGGCAACCCGATAGACGGGATCCGGAGGTTTGGGCCCCACGAAGGCACCCGTCTGTGGATCTCGAGCGAGGGTGTCTCCTGTCTTTGTAGACCCGAGTTTGTTCACCGCAGCAATATCGCCGCGGCACGCTTCGGTGACATCGCTGTGATCGTTCCCGATGAGGGTGGAAAGGCCATGCACGCGTTCCGGTGTTCCCGAATTGACATTCACGAGATGGTCGCCCGCCTTGACGTTTCCCGTGAGCACTTTCAGTACCGAGACCTGGCCGACATACGGATCCACAAATGTCTTGAACACGAAAGCGGCGGTTGGGTCGCCAGCGAGAGATTCGTCCAGTGGTCTGTCCAAGGATCCATCTAGAGGCGATGGCCCTATCTCGCATATGAAGTTGGCCAGTCGGTCGATCGCAATTCTTGCGGTGGCTGCTCCGCACACGACTGGAAACACGGTTGCGTCAACCACGCCGTGCGCCAGGGCATGTTCCAACTCGTCAAACTCCGGCGTGTCGTCGGTCAGGTACCGCTCCAGAAGAGCGTCATCTGCGACGACGATTCCCTCGACGAGGTTGTCATGCACTCTGCGCTCGACTGCCTCGAGTTCATCGGGGATAGGAGCGGACCTTGCAATTCCGTTCTCGTAGAGGAATGCCGTGTCGGTCAACAGGTCAGCAACACCGCAGAAGGTCGACCCTTCACCGATGGGAAGCTCCAGGGGTGCCACGCCCGCACCGAAACGATCTCGTAGCGAGTTGAGGCTCGAATCAAAATCGGCATTCTCCCTGTCGAGTTTGTTCATGAAGATCATTCTCGGAAGCCCGATCTCGGCGGCCGTGCGCCAGAGGCGTTCGTGCTGGGCACCGACCCCGTCCACCGCGCTCACGACGAAGAGGGCCAGGTCCGCGACGGCCATGGCGATGAGGGCCTCGTACTCGAAGTCGGCGTAGCCGGGGGTGTCGATCAGATTGACCTTGTGACCCTTCCAGTTGAAACTGGCTACCGCGAGTGACATGGAAATGCCGTGCTGCTTCTCTTCGGGCTCGCAGTCACACGCGGTCGTACCCTCCTCAATCGAACCCATCCGTGTGGTGGCTCCCGCCTCATGGAGAAGGGCCTCTGCCAACGAGGTTTTTCCGGTTCCGGAGTGGCCGACCAGGACCACATTTCGAATCGTCTCCGGCCGGATCCTGTCGGGTTCGCTCATCGTTTCCCCTTCTTGGGGCGGTCGTTGGTGCCCCGCTGTCTCAGCGTACGCCCGGCCCGATAACTGGTGCTGGAATGTTGCGGACGATACAACCGGGGATTCCGTTGCAATCGCTGGTAGGTTCTTGGTGCCAGCGAACCGATACAGGAGCTTCCATGTTGGATGGAAGATGGCGGACGAGCTTCGAGGCGGGCCTGCGGCCTGTCGGGTTGAGTCTCCGAAGTCACGGAATCAGTGCCAATCATCTCACCACACTGGGTGTGGTGATGTCGGTGTTCGCCGCCGTCTCGATCGGATTCGGCTATTTGGGCCTCGGGCTTCTCTTTCTGGTCATGACGGCGGTTCCCGATGTGCTCGACGGAGCCGTTGCCAAGGCGTCCGGCACGGCGTCGCCACGCGGGGCGTTCTTTGATTCGGTCATGGATCGCGAGGGCGTTGCCATGCGGCTGGTTGGTGGTGCGTGGTACGTAGCAGATGGTCGCGGCGGGTACTGGGGGCTGCGGCCAGTGGGTGTTTGGGCCACGTCGATGCTGATCTCGTATGAACGCGCCAAGGCCGAGTCTCTCGGCTTCGACGCCCGCGGTGGCCTCATGGAGCGGGCAGAGCGCATAGTGGTGCTGGGCCTGGGCCTACTGTTTGAACCGCTGCTGATTCCCCTGCTCTTCGTGATGCTGGCCCTGACTCTGGTGACCGCTGTTCAGCGCTTTGTAAAGGTCTGGAAGCAGGCGAGCGGCGATGTGGTGAAGCCTTCCAGGCGGACGCCACGCACCCAGAGGCGCACCATGCGTGCCTCGAGCACGCAGAGACGACGCGATCGCCCTCGGCAGGGTCAATCACGTCAGAATCAGCCGCGTCAGAACCAGCCGCGTCAGAATCAGTGGCGTCAGGCAATGCGTGACGCACGTGACCGCCGCGGGTAGTACCGATGGGCGGTTACCCCGTATCGGCCGTATACAGATCCGGATACCGCCTGGTGCGGTCGGTTCCTCGTCCTGTGGCTTCGGCGATCGGTTGGACGGCGGGCACCGCTGTAGGTGAATTGTCAGCCGATCGGCGACTGTTGGTCGAGCGCAATCTGAAGCGCGTGTATGGCCAGAGTTATGACGGTTTACGCCTCAGGCGATCCGTACACAAGACGTTTGTTTCTTACGCTCGATATTGGGTGGATTCGTTCCGTCTGCCGGGGCTGAGCCCGGACGAGATCGACGCGGGGTTCACGGTCTCCGGTTTCGGGAACATTGCCCGATCGATTGCCGACGGGATCGGCCCGATCCTGGTTCTTCCACAT
Source organism: uncultured Iamiaceae bacterium (assembly GCA_964416735.1). GTDB lineage: Bacteria > Actinomycetota > Acidimicrobiia > Acidimicrobiales > Acidimicrobilacustridaceae > CAYQFM01. The sequence goes on from CAYQFM010000069.1 coordinate 5,976, forward strand.
CTGGGCGGATGGGAGTGGGCTGGGTTCTGGCTTGCATCGGTCCTTGGCATGAAGGTGACAGTCGTAGTCGAACCGGTGGAGCCCAAGGAACTGTTCGACTTCTTTGTCGACTTTCGAAGGGCACTCGGAATGCACATCGTTCCTCTTGGGCCTGAGGCGGGTTCTGAGGTTCTGCGGGCAATCAAGGACCGACATGTCGTCTGCCTGCTAGCGGACCGGGACATCCTGGGTGATGGTCTGGAGGTCGATTTCTTTGGAGAGCGCACCACCCTTCCGGCGGGGCCGGCGACGATTGCGCTGCGAACCGGAGCGCCCCTGTTGCCCGCGGCGGTCTATTTCACCCCAACTGGTAATCACGGGGTCGTGCAATCGCCCATTGCGGTGAAGCGTGAAGGCCGATTCCGTGATGACGTGACCAGCGCGACGCGGACGATTGCTTCTCATCTCGAAGGCCTCATCCGTGCGGCACCGGAGCAGTGGCACCTCCAGCAGCCCAACTGGCCTAGTGACCACGAAGCCCTACGGTCGTTACCAACCCCTACGGACTCGACGTGCGAATAGGTCTGATCTGTCCGTACAGCCTGAGTGTCCCGGGCGGGGTCCAGGGGCAGGTGCTCGGTTTGGCGCGGTCTCTACGGACGCTCGGTCACGAAGCTCGTGTGTTGGCTCCGTGTGATGGTCCACCCCCCGATGCCGGGGTCATACCCCTCGGGAACAGCCTCCCCACCGACGCCAACGGATCAGTGGCGCCGATTGCGCCGGACATCTCTGCACAGTTGCGGACCATCCGAGCGTTGCGAGACGAGGACTTCGACATCGTGCACCTTCACGAACCGTTCTCGCCCGGCCCCACTCAGACCGCCGTACTCTTCAAGTCGCAACCACTGGTGGGCACTTTCCACGCCGCCGGGGAGAGCGCTGCCTACCGTTGGTTCCGGCCCGTGCTGCGTCGAGTCGTACACAAACTCGATGTGCGTTGTGCCGTATCCGAGGACGCTTGTGCCATGGCGAAGCTGGCGCTGGGGGGCGAGTACGAACTCGTGTTCAATGGGGTCGAGACGGACCTTTTCTCGAAGGCCGTCCCCACCCCCACCGAAGCCCCGACGATCTTTTTCGTGGGTAGACATGAACCTCGCAAGGGCCTGGCGGTTCTCCTCGAGGCAATGGCGGAACTGCCGCAGAACATCCGCCTGTGGATTGCCGGAGATGGACCGGAGACGGAGATGCTTCGCGCACGTGTTGCCGGAGATGTACGGATTGAGTGGCTGGGCCGTATCAGCGATGAGGAGAAGTTTTCCCGATTGCGTGGGGCCGACGTGTTCTGTGCGCCGTCTCTTGGGGGGGAATCTTTTGGTGTGGTGCTCCTCGAGGCCATGGCGGCAGAGACGCCTGTGGTGGCCAGCGATCTACCCGGGTATGCGAACGTGGCCAGAGCTGGTAGGGACGCACTGCTGGTTCCTCCCGGTGATACGAGGTCCCTGGCAACAGCGCTGATGCGTGTGCTTGGCGACCCCGCCGAGGCGGAGCGTCTCGTCCGTTCCGGGGAGCAACGTGCAAGCGGCTTTTCCATGGACCATCTGGCTACGACCTATCTGGACATCTACCGGCGGGTCTTGGACTCCGTGAGCGGATAGCGGCTCGCGGCGGGTGCGAATTTCGAACCATTGCGCCATATGGCCGAGTGGTTCTGAGGCGTTCGTTATGCTGGAAGGGTGCTGATCGTCTTGATCCTGCTGCCCGTGTTGCTTGTTGTCGTCGCGATTGTCGTCGGCTTGTACAACTCGCTGGTGCGTCTTCGTAATCGCGTTGATGCAGCATGGGCACAGATCGACGTCCAACTCCAGCGTCGGATCGACCTCATTCCGAACCTTGTCGAGACCGTGAAAGGGTATGCGGCTCACGAGTCACAGACCCTCGAGAACGTAACGAAGGCCAGGAATGTGGCCGCCGGAGCGTCCGGACCCAAGCAGGCTGCTGCCGCCGACAATGTTCTGACGGGAGCGCTGAAGTCGCTCTTCGCCGTAGCCGAGGCCTATCCGGATCTGAAGGCAAACCAGAACTTCCTCTCGCTGCAAGAGGAGTTGGCAGGCACAGAAGGCAAGATCGCCTACGCCCGGCAGTTCTATAACGACCGGGTTCTGACCTACAACACGAAGATCGAGACCGTCCCCTCCGTGGTCATCGCCCGCATGTTCAAGTTTGAACAACGCGAGTATTTCGAGACCGACGAAGCGTCAAGGGGTCCGGCCGAGGTCTCGTTCTGAGTCGGGGGTAACCCTCTGTACGACCAGGTCTCTCGGAACAAGCTGCGCTCCGCCCTGCTCGTATTGGCGTTCGTAGCGCTGGTGGTTGCGGTTGGCGCAGCGCTCAGCGCGCTGTTCTCCTTTGGTTGGGTAGGCGTGATCGTGGCCGTCGTGGTGTCGATCGCCATGTCGGTCGGTTCCTATTGGAACTCGGATCGAGTTGCGCTTGCGGTGAATCGTGCCAAACCGGCCGATCCCGTCACGTACGCGCGATTGCACAACCTCGTGGAGGGCCTGTGTATCGCCAGCGGTCTACCCGTGCCGTCCCTCTACGTGGTCGACGATCCTGCGCCCAACGCCTTTGCAACCGGACGTAGTCCGAACCACGCATCGATTGCGGTTACCTCGGGGCTTCTGGAGAAGTTGAACCGTATCGAGTTGGAAGGTGTTCTCGCCCACGAACTGAGCCACATCAAGAACTACGACATCCTGGTCTCCACCCTTGCCGTGATCATGGTGGGAGTTGTCGCGATGGTGGCGGACATCGGCTTGCGATTCATGATCTTTGGTGGCAGGAGAGATCAGACGGGGGCGGGTCCGATTGTTGCGATCATCTCGCTTGTTTTCGTTGCCCTTGCTCCGCTGGCGGCAGTGATGATGCAACTTGCCGTGAGTCGCGGCCGTGAGTCGCTGGCCGACATGTCCGCTGTGGAAATGACCAGGTATCCGCCGGGGCTGATCTCGGCCCTCGAGAAGCTGCGCGACGACTCGACGGTGGTCAAGGAGAACAACCGGGCTACCGCCCACCTGTGGATTGAAGAGCCGATGGCCCATTACGACACGAAGACGGAACGCCGCGGACGCATTGCCCGCATGTTCGATACGCACCCACCCATAGAACAACGCATCGCAGCGCTACGCGAGCTGTGACCTCGGAGGTCTCATGCATTGTCATCATCTGAAAATCTCAGCCGTACTCATTTCGGGCGTCTTGATCGTGGGGGCATGCTCGGGGTCGAAAGACAAGCCCGAGGTGGCCGAGAACACGCTTGCGCCAACCACCGCTGTCAGCACGGTCACAACCGAGGCCCAGCCTGTTTACGTCGGTTCCTGGCCCCTCACCGGCGAACCCCTTACGGACCTGTCTGTCACGGCGCATCCCGCGGTTGTCGTCAAGGTCGACAACAGTCCTTGGGCCCGACCGCAAAGTGGCATCAATCAGGCAGATGTCGTCTACGAGGTGCTGGTCGAGGGCATCACCCGTTACGCACTGGTATTTCATTCCCAGGCGGCAGATCCGGTCGGCCCTGTCCGCTCTGCACGCAGCACCGACATTGATCTTGTCTCCAACCTTGGAACTCCATTGTTTGCTTGGTCGGGTGGCAATGCCGGTGTCGTCGGCGAGGTCCGATCGGCCGCCGCGGCCGGTCTGCTGATCGATGCGGGAGGCGACGCTGACGGTACGGCTTATTACCGGGACCATGACCGCGAAGCGCCCCACAATTACTACGCGAAGGTGAGCGCCCTGTTGGAACACAAGGCGCCGGCGGGTGCGCCAGCTCCACCACCACTGTTTGTGTACAGGGCACATGACGAAACCCCGCAAGCGGCCGGGGTGCCCACCGCTGGCTACGCCATCGAGTTTGGAGGCGGTGTGCGCGTCGAGTACGTCTGGGATGCGGAGCGCAGCGGGTGGAACCGGTTCCAAGTCGACCAGAATCATCCACGGGCTGAGAGCGCCGTGGTCGATGCCGCCGGGGTTCAGGTAGCGCCGGCGAACATCGTGATCCTCTTTGTCGACTACGGAAGAAGTCCGTCGGACCCCAGGTCGCCGATGGCGGTGACCATCGGTACCGGCGCGGCGATCGTGCTGCGCGATGGCGCCGCTATCACAGGGACATGGACACGGTCTGATCCTTCAGCGTCGTGGTCGCTCACGGACGAACAGGGTCAGCCCATCGAGTTGACACCGGGTCGCACGTGGGTTGCCCTTCCCCGTACTGGTTCAGCGGTGGGTCCACTCGATGACGCCCAGGTGGCGGAACTGACCGGATTGCGCAAGTAGGGCAAATTGCGCAAGTAGGGCAA
>CAYQFM010000070.1:0-10259 GCA_964416735.1 uncultured Iamiaceae bacterium
CACGCATTCTCCATGGCTCTGGTCTCCAAAGAACCCCTCTCGGGGGCAATCGCTCTGCGTGTAGCCATGTGGGGGAACCTAGGATCCGTTCGTGACCGGGTTCCGTGTGGCACTTGTGCAACTGAACACCGTTGTCGGTGATCTGAATGACAACGCCGAGCGCATTATCAAGGCCGTGAATTCAGCCGAGGCCTCATTGTGTGACCTGGTCGTATTCTCGGAGTTGGCAGTCACGGGGGCGTCGCCGAGAGACCTCCTCCTGAAGCCTTCATTTGTCTCCGACAACCTCGATGCGCTTTCACACATCGCCGCGACAACCCGTGAAACGGTTGCGATGGTTGGCTTTGTCGACTCCGACGGAGCTGCCATTTACGACGCTGTTGCGGTGTGCGTTGGGGGTCGGGTTGTGGGTGTGCATCGCAAAGCGCAGCGGGCAGGTCGTTCGATCCTTGACGAATGTCGGTACTTCAGCGGATGTGACAAACCGGTTGAGCTATGGCGCGTCGGCGGGGTGAAGGTGGGTGTATTGATCGGTGGGTGGCCGTGGGAGGTTGATGCAACATCGACACCGGTTGATGGCTCACTGGGTGATCTGGCTGGATGTGGGGCTGAGTTGATAGTGAACTTGGCAGCAGTCCCGTACCGCCGCGGCATCAGCCAGGATCGCCAGGAGGGCATGGTCGAGTGGGCGACCGAGTACGGGGTGCCAGTTGCCTTGGTGAATGCTGTCGGTGGCCAAGATGATCTGGTCTATGACGGGTGCTCGTTGGCGGTGGACAGCGACGGAACGGTGGTGGGCCGGGCACCTCAGTTCGACGAGGCCATGGTTATCGTCGACTTGGACTGTCCGTCCCGCCTGAACGCCGGTGTGGCCGACCAGGCAACCGTGTTTGAGATCACTCAGTGCGCTGATGAACTCCGTGATCCTGTCTCTCCCGTGATTGCGGATCTGCTCGACCCACTCGGCGAGGTCTACCAGGCCTTGGTTCTGGCCACCCGGGACTATGTGCAGAAGAACGGCTTTGCCGATGTCGTGCTGGGTCTCTCTGCTGGAATCGACTCATCTCTGGTTGCCGTCATCGCCGTCGATGCGCTGGGGGCGGACCATGTTCACGGAGTTCTGATGCCGTCTCGCCATTCGAGCGATGGATCGGTTTCCGATTCGGTGTTGTTGGCGCAGAACCTGGGAATTGATCACCGCACGATCCCGATCGAGCCTGCCCACGCGGCTTTCGAAGAAATGCTTCAGGGGTCGTTCATTGAATCGGCAACCACCGCCCCAGCAGCAGCCGCCTCGACAACCGCCGCCGACCTGACCTGGGAGAACGTCCAGCCCCGAATCCGGGGAATGCTGCTCATGGCGTTGTCGAACAAATTCGGATGGTTGGTGCTGACAACCGGCAACAAGAGCGAGACGGCGGTCGGCTACTCCACCCTGTATGGCGATACCGCCGGTGGGTTTGCCGTCATCAAGGATGTCTACAAGACCCTCGTTTACGAACTTGCCCATTACCGCAATGAACAGGCCGGGTACGACCTGATTCCGCAAGAGGTGTTGACCAAGGCACCCTCGGCTGAACTACGACCCGATCAACGCGACGACCAGAGCCTTCCGCCGTATGACGTGCTTGATCCCCTGCTCGAGCGATACATCGAGGATGACACGTCGGCGGCGGATCTGTTGGCCGAGGGGTACGACCCAGCTCTGGTGAATCGGGTCGTGGCAATGGTCGAAGTGGCCGAATACAAGAGGCGCCAATCACCTCCCGGACCACGGATCACCACCAAGGCGCTCGGTATCGATCGGCGGTATCCAGTGACCCACCGATACAGGTGACCTGATCTCGCTGATCGAGTACCACCGACCCAAGTGCCACCGACCCGGGATTCAACGACCCGGTACCGCTGACCCGGGGTGCAATGAGGGCGTAGCGTTGGGGTTTCGTGTACCACCTTGGAAGGATTGCCAGATGTCGTCATCTCGTCCGTTGACCCTCGAACAATCCGCGCAACGAATCGGTTCGTATGTCTGGGTGGAGGCGCGGCTTTTCGAGATTCTCGGTGGATGGGTTCAGCAGGTACCCGAACCCGAGGTCAAGGTGTTTCTGGCCGAACAGAGTCATCGCCACGCGCTCTACGCACAGATGTGGCGAGACCGCCTTCCTCACCTGCGTGAGATGGATGTTGATTCTCTTGTTCGACCGGCAGACCGGGAAATCGAGCAGGCGCTGACGCTTCTTTCCGAAGCGGAAGTCACCATGAATTCTGCTGACCGGTTGGTAACGGTGTTCCGGGTGATTCTGCCCAAGTTGATCGAGACGTATTCGAATCATCGTGAACTGTGTTGCGATGCGGCAGATCGGCCCGTAATGAACACTCTCGACATGTTGTTGGCAAATGGAACTGACGACCTGAACAGCGGAGAAACACGGATCCGATCGCTTCTTGCGATGCCTTCCAACGCGGACGCAGATCCGGTTTCGTAGCCCTCGAAATATGCTGAGTTGCTGCGAGAAGTGCCGGTGAAAGACCATGAAATGATTGGCGGAGAACTCTAAAGAATAGGACTTTCGCGCCGAAAGTGATCTAGGTCAGGCTGGTTCCGGTGGGCCCTCTTGACCGTGTCGGTATCTTATAGAGGTGCCGATACGGCCATCCCCCCACCGGCGTCAGGATTGATCTGTGCAACCAGTCACGTGTTTTGTTCTGCCGCCGACCCGAATCGAGAGGTGAACCTTGCCCAAGGAGCGCGTCGAACGCGACGAAGAGGATCTTGTCCGACTCTATCTGACCGACATCGGGCAGTATCCGCTGCTCACCAAGGACGATGAAGTCCGTCTTGCCCAAGCAATTGAGGGCGGGACCGCCGCTCGGGCGGAGATGGACGAGACCGGAGGCAAAGGTCTCACCGCCGCACGCAAGCGTGAACTGCGCAAGGCGATCCGTGCTGGCGAAGATGCGGAGCGCACCTTTGTCCAGTCGAACCTGCGTCTGGTGGTTTCGATTGCCAAGAAGTATCAGGCATCGGGCCTGCCACTGTTGGACCTGATCCAGGAAGGCAACCTGGGCCTCATGCACGCTGTCGAGAAGTTCGATTGGCGCAAGGGCTTCAAGTTCTCTACGTACGCCACGTGGTGGATTCGTCAGGCGATCACCCGCGGTATCGCCAACACTGGGCGCACCATTCGCCTTCCGGTCCACGCTGGAGACACCCTCGCACGTCTCCAGAAGGCACGCGCGCGTCTCGAACTGAAATTCGGTCGGCCGGCAACGCTGGCCGAACTGTCACTCGAGGTTGAGATGCCTGAGGACAAGGTCACCGAGGCGCTTCGATTTGCCGCCGAGCCACTTTCACTCTCCGAGCCACTCCGCGAGGATGGCGATGCAGAGCTTGGCGACGTGGTAGAGGACCGCTCCGCCGAGTCGCCGTTCGAGGTGGCTGCCACGGCACTTCTGCCCGAAGAGATCTCACGACTGTTGAGCCCGCTCGATGACCGTGAGCGTGAGATCCTCAAGCTGCGCTTCGGACTGGACCGCGGTGAGCCCCGCACCCTCGAAGAGGTTGGTGAGCATTTCAACCTCACCCGTGAGCGGATTCGTCAGATTGAGGCCCGTGCCATGTCGAAGTTGCGTCACCCGTCGAGCGACACCGGAGCGCGTGACCTCCTCGCCGTCTGAGCGATTCAGGTATTCATACAGATTTTCAGACAAATGCCCCTTGCCCTCGGTGCAAGGGGCATTTGTTTCGTTCTATGCTCTCGCCCATGAAGAAACTCATCGTCGCAGTTGTCGTCCTCGTCCTCGTTGCTTTCGCAGTGAAGAAGCTTCAAGACGCCTGACGGCATTGGGGTTGTCGCGCAGGTACCACCACGCGGTGATACCTGCGCTGACGGTGAAGGCAGTTGCACCAATCGCAATCAGGTGTCGCGGGGGCGGCATGGATACACGTTCACGCAGTGGTACGCCGTGGCGGAAGGTACGTACCTCCCAGCCACGCTCGCGCGCGATTCTGTTGAGGTCTCGGTCCGGGTTGACCACTATGGGATTTCCCACGGTTTCGAGCATGGGTAGATCGGTGATCGAGTCCGAATAGGCGAACGATGCCCCTAGGTCGATGCCGTCGCGCTCGGCGAGCTCGCGAATGGCAACCGCTTTCGAGGGACCGTACGAATAGAACTCGACCTGACCGGTGTAGCGACCGTCGTCATCGATCTCAGGGCGCGTAGCGATTGCTTCGTCTGCACCCAGGTATGACGCAAGCGGCAGGACGATCTCTTCGGGGGAAGCAGAAATGATGAACACAAGGCGCCCCGCAGCCTGGTGTTCGCGTATCAACGCCAAGGCTTCGTCATAGACGATGGGTTGGATCACCTCGACCAGGTTGTCGCTGACCAGTGAGCTGATGTGCGCGCGTTCCCATCCACGGGTGATGCGTAGCGCCGACTCACGGAACTTTCGCATCTTCGCTTCGTCGGCGCCCATGTAGTGGAACAGCATGTTGTTCCACAGTGCTCGGACCATCAACCAACGTGAGATCAGCCCCGCCTTCATCAATGGTCGGCCGAAGGCGACCATTGATGCTCTGGCGATGACGGTCTTGTCGAGGTCGAAGAAAGCGGCTTCCATCAGCCGGTCAGCCTACGGCTGCCGCGGTCGGCCCGAGATTCACCATCGGGCGAATCGTCAGTGCTGGGTTCATCCCTGGTTGGTTCACCCTTGACGTGTCTAGGGAAGTGCGTCAATGACCTTGGTGACGAGTTTCGTGGCGTTGGCCTGATTGGGTTTGATGTCCGAGGTGCCGGTGTCGACGCTGAAGGCGACCTCGAGACCCTTTGCCCTGGCGATGATTCGGACCGTTCCAGGTGCGGTGGCGATGATTGCTTCGTCGCCTACGCCGTCGAGCGGCGAACCCTGCGACGTGTCGAGCGGTGTGCCCTGGGTGGGCTTGTTCAGGACCAGGCGTGCGGCGGTGCCTTCGGGGTCTGTCCAGGTGCATCCACTGAGCTGTCGCGTTCCTTCGTCGGCTCCGACCAACACCGTGTTCATGTCAGCGGTGGTGAGAAGGCTGCAGGGGTCGGGCAAGTCCGAACCGGATGAGGTGGCGTTGTCGTTTTTGTCGGAGGCGGAGGTGTCGTCTGTGGTACCCGAGCCTTTGGTGTCTGAGCCCGCCGGTGAGGTGTCGCTTGTGGCGGTCTTGGTGGCCGCAGTTGTGCTGGTTGCCTTCTCGTCAGAATTCGACGAACCGCAGCCAGATACGAACAATGCCGCCGCCATGACGGATGCTGCGAGCTTGATCGCTGTTGGCGCCTTCAGTGCCGCAGCATGACGGCTGCTCGCTGAGGGAGTGGTTTGGGATGTTGACATGGGTTCCTCATCTTCATGGCGATGCCGCACTCGACGTCTGGGGCCGTTGCGAGGCTATCCGGTTGACGATCCTGACCGAGAGCGACTGAAGTATTCATCGGCGGCACTTCATGCGGGAATATATGGAAAGTTCTTGAAAGTGTAGTAGCCGCGATATACGCTTGCGTGCGGATTCCGCTCGGCCTTCGTCGCAAACTTCCCCGCAGACTTCCCCCTCTGACTGTGTTTGTGTGGGAGGTCGCATGTTCATTTGCTGTTGGTCCGTCAAGGGTGGGTCGGGCACGACGGTTGTGTCGGTAGCTCTTGCCTTGGGTTTGGCTCGAAGTGGCCGCGGCGGCGTGTTGCTGGTCGACATGGCGGGTGATGTGCCGGCGACACTTGGAATTTCTGAACCAGAAGGTCCAGGTCTGAGTGACTGGTTCGCGGCGGGCGAGAACGTTCCCGTGGATGGACTGGCTCGTATCGAAATTGACGTGACGCCCGGTCTTGCCGTCATTCCACGTGGCAGGGGCGCCATGATTCCATCCGAACGATCCGAGGTGCTTGCAGCCATTCTGGCGGGCGAATCCCGGACCGTGGTTGCGGATCTGGGTCGAGCCGATCAGAACGCTGCGGCGCCGTTGATGGCAGCCGCCGCCACCCAGTCACTCTTGGTGACACGGCCCTGCTACTTGTCATTGCGGCGAGCGGTTGATGCGCCGGTTCGGCCCACGGGGATCGTTGTTGTCAACGATCCCGGTCGAGCCCTTTGTGCAGCGGACGTCGAGTCGGTTGTGGGGGTGGCGGCGGTCACCGAAATAGGAGTGGACCCGGCCGTTGCGAGGGCGGTTGATGCTGGATTGCTGGCATCGCGTATGCCTCGCAGCCTCGAGCGTGCGGTTGGGAGCATGACGTGACCCTGGTTGGGGCTGGTACCGACGGCATGACGGGAGTTGCAGACCGGGTCTATGAGCGACTCCTGACAACCGGCGATGACGAAACCGGGAGCGGCGTTTCACGAACACCTGCGCAACAACGTGTCTGGTTGCGAGACCTGGTCAGAGGTGAAGCACCACTTCTTGGTCAGGCCGAACTGGACACCACCGTTGCGTCGCTCGAAGCCAGGCTGAGCGGTCTCGGTCCGCTGGAACCGCTCTTGGGTGATGAAGAGATCACCGAGGTGATGGTGAACGGTGGTGGTGCGGTCTGGATAGAGCGTGGTGGACGTCTGGAAGAGACGGGTCTGCTTCTCGATGAGGCAACCGTGCTGCATCTGATCGAGAAGGTCGTGTCGCCACTGGGACTGCACATCGACCGGGCGAGCCCGATGGTTGATGCTCGTCTCGGTGACGGGTCCCGTGTCAATGCTGTGGTGCGTCCGTTGGCAATTGATGGGCCGTGTCTGACCATCCGACGGTTCGGTGTACGACGCATCGGCCTCGCCGATGTTGCGGGGCCCGGCCTTGTCGAGTTGTTGCGGTGGGCGGTGCGGGCACGTATGAATGTTCTTGTCAGCGGTGGAACCGGGTCGGGCAAGACGACCCTGCTGAACGCTCTTGCGGCCGAGATCTCCGATCGGGAGCGGGTTGTGACCGTCGAGGATGCAGCCGAGTTACGTCTGCCGGGTCGCCACGTGATCCGCTTGGAGGCAAGGCCCCCGAACGCCGAAGGTGTCGGTGAAGTGCGGGTGCGTGATCTGGTGCGCAATGCACTGCGGATGAGGCCGGACCGAATCGTGGTGGGTGAGGTTCGCTCCGCAGAGGCGCTCGACATGTTGCAGGCCATGAACACGGGCCACGACGGCTCTCTGTCGACTTGTCACGCGAACAGCCCTGTCGATGCATTGCGGCGAATCGAGACGATGGTGTTGATGGGTGCGGTAGCACTCCCACTCGAGGCGGTGCGCGAGCAGGTGGCGTCGGCTCTCGATTTGGTTGTCCACGTGAGCCGGGACGCTCAGGGCAGTCGTTCGATAACCGATGTCCACGAGGTCGTTTCCGTCACCGAGCGAGGCACAGTTGCCACTCGAGGTCTGCTTGAGGTTGGCCGTGTTGCCGTCTTGCCCACACGCTCCGCGCGCGCTGCCGGAGCACCAGAACCAAATCCCCGCTGGATCGAGCTATGACGAACGTGCCTGTCACGGATCTGGCCACAGCGGTGGTGGAGGCATCGGGAGTCTCTCCAGCAGCTCTTGTGGCTGCCGTGGGCGCTGCCACATTCGTGTTCGCCATTCGAGGCATCCGTGGTCTTGGCGCGGTGATGAGGTGTCGACGACGTGTCAGTGGCCGAGTTCGATTTGGAGTGGAGTCGGCAGGTCCCATGTCAATGAGTCGATCCGGTGCTGTGCTTGCCCCGTGGCTTGTTGTGCCGGGTCGTTTGGCCGATGCCATTGTCGCCACCGGTATACCCGTCGATCCGCAGACTGCCGTGGCAGCGTGGGCGGCGGCGGTGCTCGGCGTCTCGGTCATCGGTTTGCAATTGGGTGGTCTGCCAACAGCGCTTGTTGCGGTATTGGCAGCCGCTTTCGGCGGCATTGCCCTGCTGCGGATGAATCGTCACCGTCGACAGGATTTGGCCGATCGCGCTCTTCCGATACTGCTGGAATCTGTTGCGAGAGCTCTGCGTGCAGGAGCGTCGCTATCCCAAGCGGTCGTTGGCGGCACCTTGTCGGTGGCCGATACCGCGTTGGCGGATGATGTCGCTTCGCTCAGGTTGACAATCGAGCGCGGTGCGCCACTTACCACCGCATTTGACCAGTGGGCGCGGAATGCTCAAACGCGACCGAAACGACTCACGGCCAACGCCCTGTCGCTCGTTGCCGAAACGGGAGGAGCCCCGGGAACGCTTGTTGATGCGGTTGCCCAGACCATCCGGGACCGTGATCGCATCGAGCGGGAGGCCAAGGCATTGTCCACCCAGGCACGGTCGTCCGCGGTGGTGGTTGCTGTTTCGCCGCTTGCCTTTACGGCGGTGGTGGCAATGGCGGATCCGAACGTCGGAGCTTTCCTATTTCGGTCTCCGATAGGCCTTGCATGTCTGGTAATCGGACTGAGTGCCGAAGGTGTTGGGGCTTGGTGGATGTCGCGCCTGACCGGAGGACGTCGATGAGCGTGGTCGGCATTCTGGCCGCACTTGCAATTGGTCTGGCGGTGGCGCTTGTCATCCCCACCCGGTTTCCCCGCCCGGAACGCGTGGCGGCTCTTCTTCGTTCTGGCCAATCCCAGTCTGACCGACGCCAATCAACCCCGCGCTGGTCGTCGAAATCGGAGTCGCCCAGGCAAGTGATCCGACAACTCCTGGGCTTGCCAGAGGTCCTAGGAGGGTGGCTTCGTGGGCGCTTGGGGCGCTCGCCCGCTCCCGAAGTGGACCGACGACTCGGTCTCACCGTCGTGGGTGGCGGATTGGGTTTGGCCGTACACCCGGTCGTGACTCTTGGAGTCGTGGGGCTTGTCTGGTCGCTGCCGGTACTGCGGAAGCGTCGTGAACTGCGCCAGCGCAGAGATCAGATCCGTGAGCAATTACCCGACCTTGTCGACATGTTGCGCATCGCTGTTGGAGCTGGAATGACCGTTCGATTGGCTATTGATGCTGTTGCAGCCCGAAGCGATGGTGTGATCGGCGAGCACCTTCGCGAGGTTCAACGGCGAGTTCAGCTCGGCCAACGTCTGCATGAAGCGCTCGATGCACTTGCGGAAATGGGTGATCCGGTGATTCCTCTCACCGCTGCTCTGACCGCATCGGAACACGACGGATCACCCTTGGTGCCGTCACTCGAACGGGTGGCTGCTGAGACCCGGCTAATGCGTCGCCATGCCGCGGAAGAAGCTGCACGTCGGCTTCCCGTCAAACTCCTCTTCCCCCTTGTGGCTTGCATTCTGCCGGCCTTCGTATTGCTGACGGTGGTGCCACTTCTTGGTGGAGCCATCGGATCGCTCGGCCTCTGAGCCCTGAGTTCGCCGACGCATGGGCCAACTGGTCCGTTTGCCGTCGGCCAATTGATGCAAAGGCGCCAGACCTCGGTCTGGCGAAACCCCAAAGGAGCTCCAAATGCTCACCCTGTTGGTTCACCTCCAGGCTGCCATCGTCACCAACGTCCACTCGATGCGACTTGCACCGGGCACCAGACGTGTATCGGGTGACAGAGGACAGACCACCGCCGAATACGCCCTCGTTCTGTTGGGCGCCTCCGCCATTGCGTTGCTCGTGCTCGCGTGGGCAACAAAGACCAAGCGCATTGGTGGCCTGTTCGACTTTGTCTTGGATCAGGTCGTGGGACGGGTGGTCTGATGCGTCGGTGGGTGGGCGAGGGTGGTCAGGCAACTGTGGAGGTCGCCCTCGTCCTTCCACTGATTATTGCGCTGGTGATGCTCACGGCTCAGGTCGGCCTGGTCGTGCGCAACGAAGTGCTTGTAATCCATGCGGCGCGTGAAGCCGCACGCGCCGCCGCGGTCACGCAGGATGATCCTCTAGGAGCAGCCCGAAGGGCCGCACAAGAGGCAGGCCCCCTTGCCAAGGAACGCCTCAGTGTCCGACTGGATGAGCCGACGGGTGACCGGGTTCGCGTGGAGGTCTCTTTCGAAGACCCGACCGACCTTCCATTGATTGGCAGATTGCTTCCGACCGTGCGCCACAGCGTGGCTACCACAATGAGACGTGAAACCCCCGGGACATGAACCCCCGGGACGTGAAACCGTCGAGACGCGACCCTGAGGGTGCCACCCGGGCCATTCCAAGTCAGTCGAGGATTCTGGTCAACAGAGCCAGTGCCCCCACCTTGTCCAGCGGTTCGTTGCCGTTGCCACACTTGGGTGACTGCACGCACGATGGACAGCCGGTTGCACACCGGCAACCTGCGATCAGTTCGCGGGTTGCTTCCAGAAGCGTCTCGGCCGAGCCGAATCCGAGTTCGGCCACCC
>CAYQFM010000071.1:0-4552 GCA_964416735.1 uncultured Iamiaceae bacterium
TGGCCTCTTCATCGACCTCGTCAAAGAGATCGACACCGGAGTCCTTCATCTCGCGCTCTTTGACCTCTTTTTCGGCGAGGAGTTCCTTCTCGCGGTCACGGAGCCGACCGGCTTCCTCAAAGCGTTGCGCCTCGACCGCTTCCTTCTTCTCCTGGACCACCTGCGCGAGCTGGTTCTCGAGTTCTTTGAAGTCCGGCGGAGTTTCCATGCGCTTGATGCGCAGGCGCGAGCCGGCCTCGTCGATGAGGTCGATGGCCTTGTCCGGTAGGTGGCGATCGGAGATGTAGCGATCGGCGAGGTTGGCGGCAGCCACGAGAGCTTGGTCCGTAATCGTCACACGGTGGTGTGACTCGTAGCGGTCACGCAGGCCCTTGAGGATTTCGATGGTGTGGGCCACCGACGGCTCTTCCACCTTGATCGGCTGGAAACGCCGTTCGAGGGCGGCGTCCTTCTCGAGGTGCTTGCGGTATTCGTCGAGCGTGGTTGCACCGATGGTCTGCAACTCGCCACGGGCCAGCATCGGCTTGAGAATGGATGCGGCATCGATGGCCCCTTCGGCTGCACCCGCACCTACGAGGGTGTGCAACTCGTCGATGAACAGGATGATGTCGCCGCGGGTCTTGATCTCCTTGAGGACCTTCTTGAGGCGTTCCTCGAAGTCGCCGCGATAACGGCTACCCGCAACCAACGCACCCAGATCCAGGGTGTAGAGCTGCTTGTTGTGAATGGTCTCTGGAACCGTGTCGGCAGCGATCATCTGAGCGAGGCCCTCGACTATGGCGGTCTTGCCGACGCCCGGCTCGCCGATGAGAACGGGGTTGTTCTTGGTGCGGCGACTGAGGACCTGCATCACACGCTCTGTCTCACGGGAGCGCCCGATTACAGGGTCCAGCTTCTTGTCTCTGGCCAATTGAGTGAGGTTGCGGCCGAACTGGTCGAGCACCAGCGACCCCGACGGGCTCGCCTCGCCACTTCCACCGGCCGTTGCACCGGCCTTCTCGGGCGAACCTCCGGGACCGGAGTAACCCGATAGCAACTGGATGACCTGCTGGCGCACACGCGAAAGATCTGCGCCCAGCTTCACCAGCACCTGCGCCGCAACACCCTCGCCCTCGCGGATGAGGCCCAACAGGATGTGCTCGGTTCCGATGTAGTTGTGTCCCAGTTGGAGCGCTTCACGCAACGAGAGCTCCAGCACCTTCTTCGCACGAGGCGTAAAGGGAATGTGCCCGCTTGGTGAGGATCCCCCCTGTCCGATGATCTCCTCGACCTGACTGCGCACGGCCTCGAGCGATATGCCGAGCGATTCGAGCGCCTTGGCCGCAACGCCTTCACCCTCATGGATCAGCCCGAGCAGGATGTGTTCGGTGCCGATGTAGTTGTGGTTGAGCAGCCGCGCCTCTTCCTGTGCCAGGACGACGACCCGACGGGCTCGGTCAGTGAATCGCTCAAACAAGTGAACTGCCTCTCGCGGGGATGGGAACCGTGTATCAAGTGTAACCGGACCTGCCATCTTCACATCGGGCGGGGTTCATCGTTTAGGGATTGTCGGTCGCCCCGAGTAGCGTCTGGACGTGGCCTCGCCGAGCCCCCTGCTCGAATCGCCCGTGCTGAGGGCTGACCTGGAAAGGGTCGAGGACGCTCTGAGAGCGTCCGTCGTCACCGAGGACCCGTTTCTCACGGAGGTTGCCAGTCACCTGATCACAGCCGGGGGTAAGCGAATCCGACCGGCATTTTCATTGGTTGCCGGTGCCTCGCGAGCCTCAGACCTCGAGACTGCGCACGACGACGTCGTGATGGGTGGCGTTTCGGTCGAGCTGGTCCACCTGGGTTCGCTGTATCACGACGACGTAATGGACGACGCCACGACACGTCGTGGAATCGAGAGCGTCAACTACCGCTGGGGAAACCTGAAGGCCATCCTCGCTGGCGACTACCTCCTGGCAAAGGCATCCGAGATCGCCGCCTCGCTCGGGACCGAGGTCGCTGGTCTGCTGGCGGCCACAATCGGTCGCCTATGTGAAGGTCAGGTCGTCGAGCTACAAGAGGCGTTCAACACGGGCCGCACCGAAGATGCGTACCTGCGTGCCATCAACGGCAAGACGGCCTCCCTGCTCGCCAGTTCGTGTCGCATCGGAGCGATCGTGGCAGAGCTCCCCCGCCATCAGATCGACGCACTCACAGAATTCGGTCACGGCTTCGGCATGGCTTTCCAGATGGTCGACGACATCCTCGACCTGGTTGGAACCGACAAATCGTTGGGCAAGCCTGCGGGCAATGATCTCGTCGAGGGCATCTACACCCTTCCGGTGATCCGGGCCATTGCAGCCGGAGGTCCCGAAGCAGACCTTCTCGACGAGCTGCTGGGTGCCCCCCTCGACGCTGCCCAGATGGAGAAGGCCCGTGTCGCCGTGCGTGAGAGCGGCCAGATCAACTCGGCCCTCGATACTGCTCGCGAGCACGTCGAACGCGCTGTCAGCGCCCTGGATGCCATTGATGGAACAGAGTCACGCAAGACGCTCACAGCGGGTGCTGAGCACCTCCTGTCGAATGTCACGTCACTCGTCTGAAGCCCGCTGTACTTACCCAAGATCCGGTGGCACTGGACGCACCCTCGCGTATCCCACGGCAACCCGCTTGGCACCCTGGCCCAGGTCGACCAGCTCCACCTCTATGGCGCCATCGTCAGGTGGTCCGATGAACCACGACCGACCCATCACCGGGCCCTCACGACCCTGACCAAGGAACCGCATATCGATATCGGTCACGACATGTGGGCCTGCCAGATGGTGCGCGGCAAGGTCCTCAGCCGTTGCCTCGACAGCCAGCGCAACCATGGCGCCGTGCATTGCACCCGCGGGATTCTTCACCTCCGGACCCAATGGGAAGGTGATCCGGCCCGTGGCAGGGTCTACCGATTCGATTCCGACAGCCGCGCGAATCGGCTTGTCGATCATTGCGATGTCACCCCACTTCTCGTTGGCCTCGAACGGATCCACCTCCGGCTTCGGAGGGTCGTCCGATCGACGCGGCACCCGAGCAAACCCAACCGTGGCGGAGCCGAAAGGCTGACCATCACCGTCGGTCATTCGCACATGACAGGTCGACGAACGTCGGCCTTCACGGAGAATCGTGCTGTATGCGTTGACCATCGCCGGCGCCTTTTCCACCCATGTCCGCATGGACAGATCGGTGGTGAAAAGCCACGTGTCGGGGTCGGTGTCCACCTGAATGGCAGCGACCACATCGACGAGCAGGGCAACGGCGCTGGTCCGGACAGCACCGTAGACACAGGTCTGCGGCGTGGGAACCAGATGGAGCACGAACTCGCCGTCTTCATTGGTGATCGAAGCGCCGATGCGACTTGGAACAGTCAGTTCCTGGGGGAAGTCCGTCATGGCAGCAAAGCCTACGGGGCGTGGTGCAATATCGGTTGCGGTTTCATTCCGGTCGCTTGGCGACAGAGGCCACCAGCTTGCGGATCTCTTCGGCCCACAACACGCTCGACGCCACCGCGAAGCACAGCAGCAACTGGGTGGCGCTCAACGGTTCGGCATCGAACAGTTTGCGCAACGGTCCCCACGAGACGGCCAAGACCTGCAACGCTGTCACACTGGCAACCGCTATCCAGACGCTGCGATTCATGATCGAGTAGTGATTGAAGACACTCCCGTGCTCGCGACGTGCGTTGAAGACGTTGAACATCTGGAGCAGCACGAAGGTCTGGAACGCCATGGTTCCGGCAACCTCGCGACCCCAACGATCGTCCGAGTATGCGTAGATCCCAAGCGTCACGACCGCCATCACAGTGCCGAGGAACACGAGATGGGCCACACGCTTACCGCCGAGGATGGTGTCGTCCTCCCGGCGGGGCATGCGACTCATGATGTCATCAGCGGGCGGATCCACACCCAGGGTCATTGCCGGCGGCCCGTCACCCACGAGGTTGACCCACAGAATCTGGATCGGGGTGAACGGGGTCGGGAAACCGAGCAGGTTTGCCCCCAGGACAGTGATAATCGCACCCAGATTGGTCGAGAGTTGGAAGCGGACGAACTTGATGATGTTGTCGTAGATCGTGCGGCCGCTGCGGACGGCACCCACGATCGTGGCGAAGTTGTCGTCGGTGAGTACCAGGTCGGCGGCTTCCTTGGTGACCTCGGTGCCCGTGATTCCCATCGCCACACCAATATCGGCGTTGCGAAGTGCCGCCGCGTCGTTGACGCCGTCACCCGTCATGGCAACGACATGTCCGTTGGCCTTGAGAGCAGCGATGACCCGCACCTTGTGTTCCGGGGATACCCGGGCACACACACCGATCCCGTCAATTTCGGCTGCGAGTCGAGCGTCATCCATCTCGGTCAGTTCCGGCCCGGTCACGACACGGCCTTCGATCCCCAACTCGGCGGCAATCGCCTTGGCGGTCGTGGCACTGTCACCGGTGATCATCTTGACGACGAGACCGGCACTGCGACAGAGAGCCACCGCGTCACGGGCCTCGGTGCGGATCGGGTCTACGACCGCCACCAGGCAATCGAGGGGCATGGCACTG
>CAYQFM010000071.1:4562-10043 GCA_964416735.1 uncultured Iamiaceae bacterium
CCAGCCCCTCACCATCGGCATCGGCGTCGACGAGGTTCGCAAGACCCTGCTCTATCAGGGTCGTGCTCACCATCATCCGGGAGGTGAGCGCCAGGACTCGCAGACCCTGCGCCGCCAGCTCGGTCGCCGAATCACGCAGTTCGATCCTCGTCGCCTCATCAAAGGCAACGCGGTCACCGTACGCGTCGATCAGATGAGTGCACAGCGGAACGAGTACGTCGGGCGCTCCCTTTGCGAACATGACGAGGTCTTCACCAGATCGCGCCGGTCCACCCGACGGACCGTCTGAAGCCCCGACGTCGTGCAGTGTCACCATGAACTTGTTGGCGGAATCGAAAGGAACTTCTGACAGGCGTTTCATGGATGCCCGGGTGGCATCGACATCAATACCCGCCTTCACCGCCGCGACCACAAGTGCCCCTTCGGTCGGATCACCGACAATTCCCGGCCTGCCGTGCTCATCGGGGCGAAGAATCGCTTCGCTGCACAACACACCGGCCAAGAGCACTCGTTCGGGCTGAGCCGCCACGTCGGTGAAGCTGTCACCGTCGGTCGCAGTGATGTCGCCATTGGGGTCGTAACCATCACCGGTGACGGTAAACCGGGCGCTACCGACGACAACGGCACGCGCCGTCATCTGATTCTGTGTGAGCGTCCCGGTCTTGTCGGAGCAGATGACCGTGGTGGATCCCAGGCTCTCGACAGAGTGGAGCCGTTTCACGATGGCGTTGCGCTTGGCCATCTGACTCACGCCGATCGCAAGTGTCACCGTCACCACCGCGGGAAGGCCTTCGGGAATTGCGGCCACCGCAAGGACCACCGCACCGATGAGCGCCTCGGAGAACGGCACACCGCGAACCAGCTGAAGTGCCAGTACGAACGAAACCGCTACAACAGCAATGACGGTCAACTGACGACCCAGGCGATTCAGTTGACGTTGCAAGGGGGTGGGCCCCGGATCTGCTTCGTTGAGCATCTCGGCCACGCGACCCACCTCGGTAGCCATACCGGTTCCCGTCACCACGACCTCACCACGGCCGGAGGTGACCGTGGTGTTCATCATCACGAATTCGTCGTGCAGTTTGTGAACCGGCACCGACTCGCCGGTGAGCATCGACTCGTCAACCGCCATATGGACCGCAACGGTCAAGGTGCCGTCTGCGGGGACACGGTCCCCCGCCTCCACCAACACCACGTCACCCGGAACGATGTTCTCGTTGTCGATCTCGATGACACGACCATCGCGGCGTACACGCGCCCGCGTGGTGAGCATCTTGTTCAGCGCTTCCAGCGCGCCTTCGGCCCGCGCCTCCTGGACGTAACCGAGGATGGCGTTGATCACCAGCACAACGGCTATGACAACCGTGTCCTTCAGGTCACCCACCACACCGGCCACGACCGCCGCAACCGCGAGGATGTAGACGATGGTGTCGCGGAACTGATCGAGGAACCGCAACCACTTCGGGCGCCGGGGCGGTTCCGCGAGGCGGTTCGGCCCGTGCTCGGCGAGGAGTTCAACCGCCTCGGCGCTGGTAAGGCCGCTGACACCGGGGGCGTTCACGCCGGTGAGTGTTACCGATACGGGGTACCGACTTCAACCAATCAACAGTTGGCGGACCTCGTCCTCACTCTCGTGAGTCACCAGCACCAGCACCTCGTCACCCTCATAAAGGACGGTGTCGCCCCTCGGCACTACGACATGGTCACCTCGAATCACCGCCACAACCGTCGAGTCCCGAGGGAAGCCCAGGTCCATGATCTGCTTGCCCTCGGCCGGTGAATCAGGCGCGAGCGTCACCTCGGACAGCCGGGCCCTATCGCCTTCGAAGGACAACAGTCGCACGAAGGTTCCGACCGTCACCGCCTCTTCGACCAGTGCCGTGAGTAGATGGGGGGTGGAAACCGAGACATCGACCCCCCAGTTCTCGTTGAACAGCCACCGGTTAGACGGGTTGTTCACGCGCGCCACCACACGTGGAACGCCGAACTCCTGCTTTGCCAACAGCGAGATCACCAGATTGTCCTCGTCGTCTCCCGTCACCGCCACGACGACGTCGGCCTTTGCGGGCTCAGCGAGTGTGAACTCCGAGATCTCGCAGCCATCGGCGAGAAGCCACGTGACGCCCTCGGGTTCTCCCGTGTCCTTTGCGCGAGCCACTCTTGCCGGGTCGACCTCCACCACCAAGACGTCATGGCCAGAACTCTTCAATGCACCCGCAATGTACGTACCCACGTTTCCGCCACCCACAACCACGACTCTCATCACTGTGTCCCCTTGGATCCAGACGTCAGGTGGGCGTCGAAAACGTCGATCGAATCACCGCCGACCATCACCCAGACCACGTCACCTTCCTGGGCTATGTGGTCGTGGCTCGGAACGGTGGCGACTCCCAAGCGACCCAGCACCGCCACGCGAGCCGTACCCGGTATTTCCAGATCGACCAGAGGTCGACCCGCCCAATGCCCCGGAACCATGCGCTCGATCAGCGCGACCTTCGCACTGGGGTCGATCCAGTCGACGCCGGGCGCTTCAGGAAGGATTCGACGCAACACCCGCTCGGTCGTCCACTGGACTGTCGCCACGGTGGGAATCCCCAGACGCTCATACACGGCTGCGCGGCGGTGGTCGTAGATGCGAGCAACCACCCGTTCGACCCCGAACGCCTCCCTTGCGACCCGGGCCACGACGATGTTCGAGTTGTCACCGTTGGTCACCGCCGCGAGCGCATCGGCTTTTTCTATTCCGGCCTGACGAAGGGTGGTCTGGTCGAAGCCGACACCGGTGACCTTCTTTCCGCTGAATCCGTGCGGAAGGCGCTTGAAGGCATCCTGGCGCTTGTCGATCACGGCCACGGAATGGCCCTGTTCGACCAGGGTCGCGGCCAAACCAGACCCAACCCGACCGCATCCGACCACGACAACGTGCAAGTTACCGACCTCCTACGTCCCTACAAGGGACACGTCGGCGCATCCTACGCCCGCGTTGTTGCCGCGTCTCAACCCCGGCGATCCGCTATGAGCGGGCTGCATCTGTGCGCAGATGGTCCTTCGGTACCCATCGTGATGTTTGCCGCCGAAATGATCATGCCGACATGGGAGAAGGCCTGAGGAAAATTCCCCAGTTGCCGCTTGGCCACCGGGTCGTACTCTTCCGCGAGAAGCCCCACGTCGTTGCACAGATCAAGCAGTCGCTCGAATATGACGGTCGCCTCGTCCATCCTCCCCATCAATACGAGGTTGTCGACCAGCCAGAACGTGGTGAGAAGAAATGCCCCCTCGCCCGGTGGAAGCCCGTCATGACCGACTTCGGTCCGGTACCGCTGGACGAAACCGTCCACCATCAACTCCCGCTCTATCGACTCGACCGTCGCGGTGATCCTCGGATCGTCGGCGGGCAGGAACCCCACCAGAGCAAGCATCAACAGGCTGGCATCGAGTTCGTTCGATCCGTAGGACTGGGTGAAGGTTCCCAACTCCACATTCCACCCGTGCGTACACACATCCTCGTGAATCTCGTCGCGGAGTTTGCGCCACCGTTCCAGGTCACCATCCGGATGGGCTGCCTCGCAGAGTTGAACCCAACGGTCGATTGCAACCCATGCCATGACCTTCGAATGTACGAAGTGACGTCGCTGTCCCCGCACCTCCCAGATCCCGTCATCGGGCGCACTCCAGACCTGTTCCACATGCTCAACGATCATTTCTGCCATGTCCCAGACATCATCGGGAAGTTCCTGATCGAGACAGAGCGCCGAGTGCAGAAGCATGTCCATCACCTCGCCGTACACGTCGAGTTGGAACTGCCCACTCGCACCGTTACCGATCCGTACGGGGGCCGAATCCTCATATCCGGGGAGCCAAGGAAGTTCCACCTCGGTGAGACGACGTTCGCCCGTCACGCTGTACATGATCTGCATCTTGTCGATGGACCCCGCAACAGCCCGCCGCAACCAAAGCGACCATGCGAGCGCCTCGTAGGTGTGGCCCGCAACACTGAGTGCCGTCAAAGTGAAGGTGGCGTCACGCAACCAGCAATAGCGGTAGTCCCAGTTGCGCACCGAGCCGATCCACTCCGGAAGCGAGGTGGTCGGCGCAGCGACAATTCCACCGGTGGGGGCAAAGGTGAGTGCCTTGAGCACCCGCAGGGAGCAGTGCACCTCCTTGCGATAGAGGCCGTCGTAGGTGCACGAATGTGCCCAGTCGGTCCACCATCGCTCTGTGGCATCAAGCGCCGTGAAGACATCGATCGGCTTCGGCGGCTCCTGGTACGAAGGGTGCCAACTCAGTTCGAACGGAACCCGATCTCCCGCTTCGACCTCGAACGTTGCCACGGTCACGAGATCATGGCTCTTGGTGGCCACCGGCGTTCGAAGAACCAGAGCATCGGCTCCAGCAATGGCGCTGATCGCCGTGCGTGAGTTCCGCCCGATCCGCCTCACCCATGGGACCACGTGGCCGTAGTCGAACCGCATCACCAGGTCCATGTTCATTTCGACAACACCCTCACGGCCCTCGACCACACGGGCAATGGAGGCCACACCGTCGTGGACCGGCATGAAGTCAATCACTGCAACAGTCCCTGTTGCAGTGACAAACGTGGTCTCGAGAACGAGCGAATCACCCCGATACGTCCGTGTGGTCTCCACCGCCGCGTCCACGGGGGCAATCTGCCAATGCCCATTGGTCTCGTCTCCCAGCAAAGCTGCAAAGCTGGCCGCGGAGTCGAAACGGGGAGCACAGAACCAGTCGATCGAGCCGTTACGTCCTACAAGAGCTGCTGTCTCGGTATCGCCGATCAGCGCGTAGTCCTCGATCAGTTGACCCATCGCCTTACAGCATCGCAGATACTCCGCGAACATCTGCGCGCCGGCGGCGATAAGTTGCACTAACGATGGATGAGATCGTCACCCGACCAAAACGACCGGTCTCGGACACGATCGTCATGTTCGGCGCTTCGGGCGACCTCGCCCGCAAGAAACTGTTCCCCGCCCTCTACCGTCTGGCGGCCAGGGGCCTGCTCGATGTTCCCATCGTCGGGGTGGCCCTGTCCCCGTGGAACGACGACGACATGCGTCGACGGGTACGGATTTCTCTGGAAGAGGACGGCGAAGAAGTAGACGAGGCTGTCCTCGAAAAGCTCGTTGCTCCGATGCACTTCGTCTCGGGCGATTATGCCGACCCCGAAACCTTCGAAAAGCTGAAGGCGTTGACAGGAGAACGGTGTCGACCGATCTTCCACCTGGCCATTCCTCCGTCGATGTTCGCGATCGTTGCCGGCGGAATAGCGGGGGTAGGCCTGAACAAGGACGCTCGGCTGATCGTCGAGAAACCCTTCGGCCGAGATCTGGCTTCAGCACGCCAACTCAACGAGACGCTACACAGGTTCTTTTCCGAAGACGCCGTGTTCCGAATCGACCACTTCATCGGCAAGGAGGCAATGCGCAACCTGCTGATCACCCGGTTCACCAACACGATCCTCGA
>CAYQFM010000072.1:0-6553 GCA_964416735.1 uncultured Iamiaceae bacterium
CCTCGGCCAGACGTCGCGGTGTCAGGGAACCTCCGGGTTCGTTGACCAGGTCACGCGCCAGAGCAACCGCGTCGGCAATCCGTCGCCCCGTTTCAATGGCGATGAGTGCCTCATCGTCCCCAGCAGTAGTACTGGCACTGGCACCGACGATTGCGATCCGTTCAAGCACCGATGGCTTCGGGTCAGATTTGTACCTGGTGTAGGTGTACGAGGCCAGGCTCATCGCTTCGACGATGACCTGCACGGAATGAGAATGAGAATCAGAATCGTCAGACTCGACGAGCGCGTCGAGCAGCCGTGTCGCCACCACGCAGCGCTTGGCTACGGCACGAGCAGAAGCCGCTGCAGCCTTTCGAAGCACGGCATCGTCCACCGCTGCTCTTGGTCCGACGCCGACCGCAACCACGTCCGGCCCGTCGGTTTCCGCAACGACTAGCACCTGACCCGGTTTACCCTCGAAACCCTGGGCGGCCATGAACGCTTCGGGAAGACCGCTCTCGGCAACGGCGTCGGACGCAACGCCCACAACCACCGCCTCGGCCTCGGCCGGAACTTCTTCAACCAGATCGAACATCAGCGCCATCTCATCTCCGTTTCCTGTTCCGAACCGACCTCAGACATCTTTGGCAATCCTCGCCGTACCCTCTTGCCATCGGGCAAGAGCCCACAACAGGTCACTCAGACGATTGAGGTACACGAGCACCGATGAGTCGTCAGGAAGGCCAGCGCTCAGAACGTCCCGCTCTGCTCGGCGCACCACTGTACGGGCAAGGTCGAGGAGAGCGGAGCACCGATTTTCACCGGGGATGACAAAGCCCTTGGGCAACTCGAAAAGCTCCATCACGCCATCGATGTGACCTTCGAGAACCTGCGCCATCTCGACGGTCACGAGCGTTTCGCCCGCCTTCAACTTGTGACGGTTGGATGGGTGGGTTGCCAGTTCGGACATGAGAATCCAGAGATCTCGTTCGATCTCGATGAGCATCGTGTCAAGCTCAGAACCCGGGTCGGCCTCGGCTCGGGCTACGCCTATCGCCGCCTGCGCCTCGTCAACGGTCCCGTATGCCGTCGTGATCTGCGAATCCTTCGGAACGCGGCCCCCGTAGAGCAACCCCGTGGTGCCGTCATCGCCGGTCTTCGTGTAGATCTTCATTGCCGACGAGCCTACGTCGCCCCGAATCAGGTCATGACGGGCCCACAGCACACGCCGGTAGCCTGCTTGCCGTGAACGATTTTCTACTAGCCGCGCGCGAGCGCGTGGTCATATACGACGGCGCAATGGGTACGGCAATCCAGACCATGGATCTCGATGCCGACGACTTCGGTGGAGCGGACCTCGAAGGCTGCAACGAAATGCTGGTGCTGACCAGGCCGGACGTGATCAAGGCGGTCCATGCGTCCTATCTCGACGTCGGTTGCGAAGTGCTCGAAACCGACAGCTTCGGGTCCTTTGGCGTGCCGTTGGCCGAATACGGCTTGGAGGACCGGGCGCATGAATTGAATGTGGCCGCGGCACGGCTCGCTAGAGAGGTCGCTTCGGACTACTCCACACCCGACCGGCCGCGCTGGGTCGCCGGCTCCATTGGTCCTGGCACCAAGTTCGCCTCACTCGGGCAGATCAGCTTCGCCGAATTACGTGATCTCTACGAGGTCCAGGCCAGCGGCCTAATCGAGGGTGGCGTCGACCTGCTGCTAATCGAAACCCAGTTCGACCTGCTCGGCGCCAAGGCGGCCATGATCGGGTGTCGCCGCGCAATGGCAGCGACAGGGCGTGAAGTACCGCTGCAGGTTCAAGTGACCATCGAACTGACCGGCCGCATGCTGCCCGGTACCGAAATTGCCGCTGCACTTGGGGCATTGGATCCCATGCGCCCGGACGTCATCGGAATCAACTGCGCCACCGGACCCGATGAGATGGGTGAGCACCTCCGCCATCTATCGCACCACGCCCGCATGCCTATTGCGTGTCTGCCAAACGCCGGATTGCCATCGGTGCTGGACGGCCATATGCACTATGACCTGACCCCCGAGGGACTGGCTGAACACCACCACCGGTTCGTCACAGAGCTGGGAGTGAGCGTCATCGGCGGGTGTTGTGGCACCACACCGGAGCACATGGCGGCCGTCGTCGAACGTTGCCGTGATGCGGAGCTGGCACCGCGCACCCCGAAACACGAACCGGGTGCAACTTCCATCTACTCACTGGTCCCCTTCCACCAGGACACGTCGTTTCTCATCATCGGTGAACGCACCAATGCCAACGGGTCCAAGAAGTTCCGTGAGTCAATGCTCGATGCAGACTGGGACACCACGGTCCAGATGGCAAAGGACCAGGTCGCCGAGGGTGCCCACGTGCTCGACGTCTGCGTCGACTACGTGGGTCGGGACGGCACCGTGGATATGGACGAGGTGGCATCGCGCTTCGCGACCCAGTCGAGCGTGCCTTTGGTGATCGACTCCACCGAACCGCCCGTGATGGAAACCGGCCTTCAGTGGCTGGGGGGTCGGGCGATTCTCAACTCGGCCAACCTCGAAGACGGTGAGGCGCCCAACTCTCGCCTCGACCGCGTCTTCAGATTGGCACGCGAGTACGGAGCAGCGGTCATCTGCCTACTCATCGACGAAGAAGGCCAGGCCCGCGACGTCGAGTGGAAGATGCGCATTGCACATCGCATCCACGACCTGGCCGTCAATCGCTACGGACTCGAGCCCGGCGACCTGATCTTCGACGCGCTCACCTTCCCGTTGTCCACCGGGGACGATGATCTGCGCGGCGATGCCATGGCCACCATGGAAGCCATTCGGCGAATCAAAGAGGAACTGCCGGGGACCTTCACAACCCTTGGCGTCTCAAACGTCTCGTTCGGCCTGTCCCCCGCCGCCCGCCACGTCCTCAACTCGGTCTTCCTGCACGAGTGCGTGCAAGTAGGTCTCGATTCGGCGATCATCCACGCCGCGCGGATCATGCCGCTCAACCGCATTCCCGATGAACAGCGCGAAGTCTGTCTGGACCTGGTCCACGACCGACGTGCACCCGGCTACGACCCGCTCACCAAGCTGCTCGAGGTCTTCAGCGGCATCACAGCCACAGCCGTTGTCAAAGAAGATCGCAGCGGTTGGCCCGTGGACAAGCGCCTCAGCCAGCGCATCATCGACGGCGACCGCGAGGGACTCGATGAGGACCTCGACGAAGCGCTCGCCCAGGGAGTGACTGCGCTCGACATCATCAACGACATCTTGCTGGCGGGCATGAAGGTGGTTGGCGAGCTCTTCGGAAGTGGAGAAATGCAGCTTCCATTCGTTCTCCAGTCGGCCGAGACCATGAAGGCATCGGTTGCGTATCTGGAACCGCACATGGAAAAGGACGAGAGTGCCGGCAAGGGAAAGATCGTGCTCGGTACCGTCAAGGGCGACGTTCATGACATAGGCAAGAACCTCGTCGACATCATCCTCACCAACAACGGATACGAGGTCTACAACCTCGGCACCAAGGTGGCCATCTCCGAGATGATCGAGAAGGCCGAAGAGGTGAAGGCTGACGCCATCGGGATGAGCGGCCTTTTGGTCAAGAGCACGCTGGTGATGCGCGACAACCTCGAAGAGATCAACGGACGGAACCTCTCAGAGATCCCCGTCCTGCTTGGAGGTGCCGCTCTGACCCGCTCCTATGTGGAGCGTGATCTGCGCAAGGTCTACGAGGGTCGGCTCTTCTACGGCAAAGACGCTTTCGAAGGCCTCGCCGTCATGGATCGCCTGGGCGACATCCGCAAGGGTGGAACCGACGACCCCGACTGGGGTCGGGTGCCCTCGGAGTCGACCGTGCCGGCCCGCAGCGGTTCCCGGGTCATCGCCCGCGCAGGTCAGGATGGAGGCGAACCCGACGGTGATGAGGCCGTCGACACCAAACGCTCAGCCGACGTGATCGATGACAATCCGTTGTTCGCTGCACCTTTCCTCGGCACGAAGATCATGAAGGGCATTCCTGTCGATGACATCGCCGTCTACCTGAACCAGGCAAGCCTGTTCCGCAACCAGTGGGGGTACCGGCCCGAAGGCGACGAGAACGACGACGAATTCAAGAAGCGGGTTTCGGCGGTTCTGCGCGAAGAGCTGGCCAAGGTGAAGAAGGAAGGCATTCTCATACCACAGGTGATCTACGGCTATTTTCCGGTGAACTCCGAGGGCAATGACATCATCGTCTACGAAGACGATTCACGCACCGCCGAGCGGGTCCGTTTCACGCTCCCCCGCCAGACAAAGGACCAGCACTTGTGCATGGCCGACTTCTTCCGTTCGGTCGACAGCGGCGAACCCGATTACGCAGCGTTCCAGATCGTCTCGATGGGCTCACGCGCCAGCGAAGTGACCAAGGAGCTTTTCGAGTCCGACCGCTACAGGGAGTACGTGTTCCTTCATGGCCTCAGCGTGGAGATGACCGAAGCCCTGGCTGAGTACTGGCATCACCGAATCCGCCAGGAATGGGGTTTTGTAGATGAGGACGGGCCACGGGTGGTCGATCTGTTCCGCCAGCGCTATCGCGGCGGTCGATATTCGTGGGGATATCCGGCGTGTCCGGACCTGGAGGAGAACGAGAAGATCGCCGGACTACTCGACGCGTCGCGCATCGGCGTGACGGTCGACGAAGACACTGGTTTTCAACATCATCCCGAGCAGACGACCTCGGCAATCATCTGTCATCACCCCCAGGCCAAATACTTCGTAGCCCGCTGACGCAGCGTTTTCTCACGGCATCTGGGTACCCGATGTTGGAGCGATGACCTTATGGCTTCTGTGTAGATGAGTTCCGTGGGGTGAAGCTGTCGAGGCGGCACACACCGGTCAGCCAAGAACTTGTGTCCATGGCTTCAGATCGCAGCGGGGATGTCGGTTTGGGAAAAATCGTTGCCTTTGAAGAGCAATTTGCCGCCCGTCGTCTTGGTGAGCGCGTAGGAGAAACAGTCGCCCAAATTGAGTCCGGCATTGTGGCGACCCTTCCCGAAGCGGCGCCATGCGGCAACTGCTGCCCGCTGTTGGGTGGTGTCGAATGGGGCGACTTGTGTGCCTGTGAGGCGAATCAAAGTGGCCAGTTCTTCAGCCGCCGCATCGCCTTGTTTGGCGGTTAGGACAATGGCGGTTTCAACAAGTGTGGCGCTGCTCACGTTGGTGTCGCCTGCATGGCGAGTCAACACCCCGGCGTAAATCTCGGCATCGGATTCGCCGAGCACGATTGCCACAAGGGCGGAGGTGTCGACGGTGATAGTCATGTCGGAATTCCGGCTGCGTCGTAGCCCAAGATGGTCTCAGCGTCCCGGTGGTCGAGCATCGGGCGTTCTCGTCCTCGGGCGATGAGGTCGTGAATGTCATCGACGTGGGGATCCATGAGTGCCTGAGCCCGTACGCGCGCCAAGCGCTCCTCTATTGCTTGACGGGTGGCGACCGTGATGCTTTCACCCGTCGCCATCGCGAGTTCACGTGCGAGGCGATCAGTTTCAGGGTCCTTGATGTTCAGCGCCACCGATCCACCATATCAGGAAGAAATAATGATGCATGGGAAGAACCGAACATCCTGATGTTGTTCAGTACGCCACGAAGCCCACTGAACCTAAGCCCACTGAACCTAAGCCCAGCGAACTGTTGGGGGTTACTACGACGATCGCTTGATTACGATCGGTCCCGAGTTTGGATACCGACCGATCGGGGGGATCGATGGGACGAGAAAGACGATGTGGCAGGCTCGTCGGTGGCATCTTCGGGGCGGCAATGGTGCTTACGGCTTGCTCGTCGAACACGGCGGATTCGACAAAGCCCGTCGACGACACAGCGTCCACAACGGTGACGAACCCTGCACGATCGGTCGCCGTTCCCGAGGTGAGCGAACCGGTCCCCGGGGAGCCGTGGACGGCGATGAGTGCCGTGCCCGACGATTCTGGTTATTCGACTACTGAGTACTTCGTCTCCGGTACCGCCACCTCGTACCGGGTGGACGATGAGATGGGCCCCGACGGCCGATGGGAAGCGGTCGAGGCCGACACCGCCCCGTACACGACGCGGGTCCTCGTGCGACGGCCTACCGACGTCAACCGGTTCAATGGAACGGTCATTGTCGAGTGGCTGAACGTGAGTGCCGGATTCGAGACTGCCCCCGACTTCTTGTTCACCCAGGCCGAGTTGTTGCGATCCGGGTATGCGTGGATCGGGGTTTCCGCACAGAGGGACGGTATCGAGAACTCCGACGAAGACCGCGTTGCCGGTATCGGACCGCTCAAGGAAAAGGACCCGGAGCGCTACGCCCCGCTCGCGCATCCCGGCGACGAGTTCTCCTACGACATCTTCTCGCAGGCCTCGGCCGTCGCGCGGTCCGATTCACCCGATGCACCGCTTGCGGGATATGACGTCGATCTCGTCATAGCCGATGGCGAATCCCAGTCAGCGAACCGCATGGCCAACTACATCAACGTCGTGCAACCGATCACGAACGCGTTCGATGGCTTCATGGTTCACAGCCGGTGGGCAGAGGAGACCGAACTGAATCCGACCCAGACTCCGCCGAAGG
>CAYQFM010000072.1:6563-8697 GCA_964416735.1 uncultured Iamiaceae bacterium
GATCTTGCGCACGGACACGTCGGTGCCGGTTCTCCAGGTGCTTTCCGAGACCGACGTGGAGTTCTACCTGCCGGCGCGCCAGGACGACAGCGACACCGTGCGCTCTTGGGAGATCGCCGGGACCGCACACGTTGATTCCAACGTGATTGCATCCACGCTCTCGTGTGATGCGCCTGTCAACTCTGGCCCGCAGATCCACGTAATGTCCGCTGCCCTCGATGCATTGCGCACCTGGGTCAGTGATCCATCAACTCCGCCGCCGTCCGCCCCCCGCATCGAGGTCGACACAGCAGGTTCCATCGTGCGCGACGCCAATGGAAACGCACTCGGTGGAATTCGCACCCCTCACCTCGACGTCCCAGTGGCAACCTTGAGCGGTATGGGAGGAAGCGGGCCGGGATTCTGCATGATCGCAGGGACTACGACCCCGTTTGGTGTCGAAAAGGTGCACTCCCTCTACGGATCCCGGGACGCCTTCCTCGAGAAGTTCGAGGTGTCGATGAACGACGCAATCGGTCGCGGATTCCTTCTAGCGGCCGATGCGCCGACGATGCTCGAGGAAGCCTCTGCGAGTTGGCCCACCTGAGCTTTTCCCACGACCGTTTCGTTCGTTGGTCTTTGATCCGACCCCCTTGGTCCGACGCCCTTGGTCCGGGGTGCCCGCACCCAACGAATTCGGATGAGAACGTCTTGGACATCGAGTCCGTCTTTCCGCGAGGCAATGCGCCCACATGAGGTGTCAACCAAACCCTCGCCGGACCAGCCACAACAATTGCCCAAGAGACTGTCTGAACCCACTCAGCCGGGCAGCACCAGGCGAGGTATCAGGTCGCTGCCCAACGCCGTGAGGACAACGAGATAAGAGATTCCGGTTGCAGTCATCACGGCGCCGTCGTACGGCTCGTGCAGAGCACGATCGACCATTATCGACAGCCCGATCATGGTCACGGTAGAAGCGACCCAGAACCAGCCGAGCAGGCCACCGAATCCATCATCGATCGAACCATTGAAGACTGACCACATTCCTGTCGGGATGAACACCAAGCCGACAAAGAGGATCATCAGGGCGATACCACCCCGAGCGGTTTCGATGATTGCGTCACGGTCCAAGCCGGGCCGACGCAGATACCACCGCCCGAGAATGCCGATGTTCGTGACAGCGGCAAGGATGCCCGCACCCGCGATTCCACGCATCCAGGCCAGCACTCCCCTGTCATCAACAACAGATCCCGGCGCCACAACAACAAGCACCACACCCGCCAC
This sequence comes from uncultured Iamiaceae bacterium, assembly GCA_964416735.1. Lineage (GTDB taxonomy): Bacteria > Actinomycetota > Acidimicrobiia > Acidimicrobiales > Acidimicrobilacustridaceae > CAYQFM01. The sequence goes on from CAYQFM010000072.1 coordinate 7,827, forward strand.
CGCCATTGCCCCGTAGAGCATCCACACCCAGCGCTTCCAGGTGATGTCGATCGTGTGATGACGACCGGTCACGACGGTCATCGCGAAGCCGAGAGCCGCCCACTCCACCAACAGCAGCGCAAGCGAGATCAGGTCGAAGCCGCTCATTTGGTCATCCGATCAACCGATCACACTGAAAGATGGGCGGCCGATTCCCGCGCGTGGTAGCTGGAGCGTGTCAGCGGGCTGGATTCGACATGGCCAATACCCATCGCCTCGCCCACACGCTTCCAACGATCGAACGCCTCGGGTGCGACCCATCGGGCAACGGGCAGATGCGTTGCGGTGGGCCGCAGGTACTGGCCAATCGTGACAATGTCGGCTCCCACGCCGTGAAGATCCACCAAGGTTGCATCCACCTCGTCGTCACGCTCCCCCATACCCACAATCAGGCTGGACTTGGTCACGAGCCCTTCGGATTTGGCCATCGCCAACACAGCAAGACTGCGAGCGTACGAAGCCTGAGGCCGCACCAGCCGCTGTAGGCGCGGCACGGTCTCCAGGTTGTGATTGAGGACTTCGGGTCGTTCGGCGAAGATCGCCTTGAGTGCTTCGGGATTCCCTTGACAATCGGGAATCAACACCTCCACCGACGTGCCGCTCTTGCGAGTTCGGATTGCCCGGATGGTCTCCACAAACCCCGATGCGCCTCCGTCGGTAAGGTCGTCACGAGCAACCGCTGTGACCACCGCAAAGTCGAGGTCCATGACCGACACAGCATCTGCAATGCGTTCGGGTTCGCCCGGGTCCAGGGGCAGGGGCTTACGTGTGTCGACCAGACAGAAAGCGCAGCCCCGGGTGCAGCGCTCACCGTTGATCATGAAGGTGGCAG
>CAYQFM010000072.1:8707-10032 GCA_964416735.1 uncultured Iamiaceae bacterium
CAGTACCTGCAGACCAACACTCGGAGATGTTCGGGCAACCCGCCTCTTCGCAGACCGTTTCCAGCTTGCGTTCGTGCACCGCACGACGCACTCGAGTGAACCCGGCATCCGAATTCAGCTTTGCCCGAAGCCACGGGGGCTTGCGTTGACCAATATCGATTCCGGCACCTACGCCGGAATCTTCCATCCTTCCCTCGAGGCGTGGGCTCGGGCCGTCGCCTGAATTACCGCTGGGCCGCAGCCGATCCAGGTGCGCTGATTTTTCAGTTTCGACGTCGTGCCACGACACGTCCATGCGGTCCATGACACCTGAACCTCTGTCACGCCCAAAACGTCGGGAAGCCGCCGCAACAACCGAATCCACGACGTCACGCATCTCAACGGTCACACCTTCGGCCGCAAGTGAGGTCACGCCAAACTCGGTAATGCCACACGGAACGATGTGACTGAAGAACGAGAGATCCGGGGACACGTTCAATGCAAAGCCGTGGGTGCTCCGGCCGCGACTCATTCTGGTGCCAACGGCTGCAATCTTGCGGGGGCGTGGGCCAGTGGGATCGACCCAGATCCCATGGTGTCGCTCCATCGTCCCCACCTTGTCGAGACCCATGTCCAGGAGAACCTCCACCAACATTTCTTCGATGGCGCGTACGTGGGCAACGACACCGGCCATTGCCCCACCGCCTTGCCGCTGGGACACGATGGGATAACCCACCAACTGCCCGGGCCCGTGATAGGTGACATCACCGCCACGGTCAACCCTGTGGAGTTCTGCCCCAACCTCGGAGGGATCAACCAGAACATGGGCCGCGTCACCATTGCGCCCGAGCGTGAAAACATGAGGGTGTTCGAGCAGCAGGAGCCAGTCGTGATCCGCGGTTAGCGCCATGGCACGTTGGACGGCCAGAGCCTCGCCGTATGGAACGGTTCCAAGCCATCGCACGTGGAGGGTCATGGCATTTTCGAATTCAGCCGTGCAGCGAGCGACCGGTGAGTGACAACACACTCTCGCCAAAGAGTTCGCCGAGGGTTGGATGGGGCTGGATGAACCTGGCTAGATCATCAACTGCCAGACCCAGGTTTGTGGCCAGATAGCCAGTGCCCAACTGTTCGGTCACCCACGGACCAACCATCTGAACCCCGAGAATTGCACCGGCGCTTCCGTCGGGGCACTTCTCGGCAATCACCTTGACCATGCCGTCTGGCTCACCGATTATCAGCGCACGGCTGTTCCCCCCAAAGCGGTGCTTGGATACGACAACCTCCCTACCAGCAGCCTTTGCGGCCTTTTCTGACAAGCCGCTGAACGCCGCCTCGGGGTGCGT
>CAYQFM010000073.1:0-9988 GCA_964416735.1 uncultured Iamiaceae bacterium
TACCCAACCCCACGCTGTCGGCGAGGATGCAGCCGTTGTAGGTCTCCAACTTGTTGATGATGCCGGTTGCCGCGTCACGCTGGAACGCGTACAGGCTGTTCCACACTTTGGTGTCGAGGTAGCCGGTGCGGTCATTCGGGAGCACATCGGTACTGATGTCATCCAAGAACTCGGCGAACAGGTTGTAGAGGATCAGAAAGTAGATGCGCTCCGGCGAGTTCTCGGCATACGCGCTTTCGATGTGGTCGATGACGGCTTGGGTGACATCGTCGAGCTGGTCCGGGTTGTTCCAGATCTGATCGAACACGTCGAGGTATTGGGTTGCGATGGGCGCATCATCGATCCGGTTGACCATGTTCGACACCGCTGGGCCGGGCTCGTAACCCAGATCCGCAGTGGTGAATCCCTGGATCGGCATGTAGGCGGACGTGTCGTCTACAACAAGGAATTGCTGCATCGGGCTGCCGGTTGCGTTCGACCGGAAGGTGACCTTGCGCCGCACCCACTCCGCGCACTCTCTGGCAATCGCCCGCTGGGTGAGCTTGTTGCGCAGACGGATCTCGAACTCCGAGCCGTACAGCGTGGACTCGGCTCGGCCCGGCGGGATGTAGAACTCCCGACGTTCTTTTCTCAGCCGGTCGGTGACCTTCTCGGTGACAAACGACGGCGACGTGAAGATGAACTCCAATTCGTCGACGCGCTCCAATGCTTCACGCAACGCTTCAAACGCGAAGATCGAGAAGGTCGACGCGGCGATGCGGACCTTTGCACCCTGAGCGATCTCAGCCTTGAGCTCATCGCCAAGCAAGTCCGAGACGTTGTCGATGATTCTCATGCTGCGGCCAGCAGGTTGCGTTCGGCGAACGGGTCTGCCAGATGTGCCCACTTCATACGCCTTGCTTCCGACCCGAGACGGAACGCATCACCGTCCGCGGTCACGCCGCTGAGGCGCTGATTTCTGGTGATCTCGTCGAACGTGATGGCCATTGCTCCCCGGCGCAGAGAGTAATTGAATTCCCCGCAGCCCCGTGCGTAACACAAGTGCTACGACTAGTGCGACGGCATGACCCGTCAGAGAACCGGAGCGCAGCACTATTTCGCGCCTCGGCTACCGCATTCAACACGGCGTGGATATCCGCCCTGACCTTAGGTAGAAGTCCGTCGATATAGTCGAACGCGAGGTCAGATTTGCTCGGATCGTGCATCCCTAAGCCCAACTCTGGTTATACTGGCCGGTATGACTCATCGTGTCGGCACAAAGGGACAGGTCGTCATCCCCAAGGCGCTACGCGACCAACTCGGCATCGAGCCGGGCGATGATGTCAGCTTTCGGCTTCACGATGATCATGTCGCCGTCAGCCTCACCAAACACCGTCGACCACTCCGAGGCAGGTTTCCTGGCACCGCGTTGACCCGAGAACTTGATCATGAACGCAGCACCGATCGGGAGCGAGAAACAAACCGGTGACCGTCGTTCTCGACTCTTGGGCAGTCCTGCGCTACTTGGAAGATGCGGGCACTGCGGCCGACGAAGTCGCCAAGTTGCTTGAACAATGCAAGCCGTTGATGTCGTGGATCAATCTCGGCGAGGTCCACTACGTCCTACGAAGGCTCCATGGTGAAGATGCCGCCGTGGAGACAGTTCGAGACCTCCGCGACGTGATTGACCCGCGACTACCGGACCAGCAACTCGTGATCGACGCCGCTCGAATCAAAGCGGACCACCCCATGGCATACGCCGACGCATTCGCAGCGGCACTCACAATCGCCAGCGACGCGACGCTCTGGACCGGCGACCCGGAACTGATCATCGACGGATCAGCATGGCGCTGGCGGGATCTTCGCACCTGAAAGATCTTCAGCCGGGTGAGGCAGGGGGCAAACAGACACGCGAATCGATTCGGCTCCTTGCAGCAGCGTTGTGATGATGGTGTGTCAGCTTGTTGCGGGCTTCGACAGGGCCACCGACAGCAGGCCGCCGACAAGGGCGACGTTCTTGAGGAACTGGACCCGTTGGGCCTTGGCTGCCCCTGGGTCTTCCTGATCCCAGAACGCATGGCCCACAACCGTGGTGGGAATCAGCGAAGCAATCAGCCCCGTCGCCGCAAGACGTGGCTTGATTCCGAGGGCCAGGGCGGCTCCACCCGCCACCATCGCCGCACCGTTCGCCCGAACCAGCATTTCCGGGTCCGGCAGACCGGCTGTTTCCACGAGCGCCGTACGACCACCCGGCTCCTTGGCCGCCTCGAAGCCCAGCCAGACGAACGGCACACCCAGCGCAACCCGGGCAATCCGGTTGAAGAGCGACATCAGCCGAGCCGTTCGATGATCGTGACGTTCGCCTGTCCGCCACCCTCGCACATTGTCTGGAGCCCGTAACGGCCACCGGTGCGCTCAAGCTCATTGAGCATCGTGGTCATCAGGCGTGCGCCCGTGGCGCCAAGCGGGTGACCGAGCGCAATCGCTCCGCCGTTCACGTTCACCTTCGCCGGGTCGGCTTTCAGTTCCTTCATCCACGACATCACCACGGGGGCAAACGCCTCGTTGATCTCCACGACATCGATGTCGTCCAAGCTCATCCCCGTCTTCTCCAACGCAAACCTGGTGGCTGGAATGGGTGCGGTGAGCATCCAGATGGGGTCGTCGCCACGCACCGACAGATGGTGAATGCGTGCCCGAGGCTCGAGACCGTGGTCCTTCACCGCCTGCTCGGAGGCCACGAGAATCGACGCGGCAGCGTCAGATATCTGACTGGCCACAGCGGCGGTCACCCGGCCACCCTCTTGGAGGGTCTTGAGGCTCTTCATCTTCTCGACGTCGGCAACACGGCGGGGACCTTCGTCAATAGTGCACTCCCCCAGTGCGACGATCTCATTGTCGAAGCGACCCTCATCAATTGCCGCAATGGCACGACGATGACTCTCGAGGGCGAAGTCCTCCATCTCCTCCCGGGTGATATCCCACTTCTCGGCGATCATGTCGGCTGATTGAAACTGGCCCACTTCAGTGGTGCCGTAGCGCTCGACCCAACCCTTCGAACCCCGGAACGGATCGGTGAATCCGTATTGCTCGCCCACGATCATGGCCGCGGAGATGGGAATGGCTGACATGTTCTGGACCCCACCGGCCACGATCAGGTCGCTGGTTCCGCTCATCACGGCCTGAGCTGCGAAGTGGACCGCCTGCTGCGACGATCCGCACTGACGGTCGACGGTTGTGCCCGGCACATGGTCGGGAAGCCCGGCGGCCAACCAACAGGTACGGGCAATGTCACCGGCCTGGGGGCCGATGGTATCGACGCATCCGAAGATCACGTCCTAGACCGCTGCCGGATCGATGCCCGTACGGTCAACCAAGGCATTGAGCACGTGTGCTCCCATGTCGGCGGGATGCACCTGGGAGAGTCCCCCGCCGCGGCGTCCAACCGGTGTGCGAACTGCGTCGATGATGTAGGCCTCTGCCATGTCCGGCTCCTGTGATCTCTTGGGTGAAACTCGAAAACCTGGTTGCGGTTGGACGCTCAACCCTCAGCGTCGAGAACCGCGTTTGCGACCTGACGACGGTGGTAGGCGGCATCCCCCCATGCTGGGCTGAGCGCCCACACACGCTTCATCCACATGTGCATGTCGTATTCGACGGTATAGGCAATTGCGCCGTGGCACTGCAGCGCTTCGCGCACAACCCGCTCGGCGGCATCGGAGGCAAAGCACTTGGCCATCGACACATCTCGCGATGCGGTGGACGCTCCGGTGGCGATGGAATACGCGGCCCGGTAGACGGCGGGCTTTGCAAACTCCAAAGCGATCAGTGCGTTGGCAAGGCGATGTTTGACCGCTTGGAATGTTCCCACCGGAACGCCGAACTGACGGCGCTCTGTCACGTATGAGACCGTCAGGTCCAACATGGCGTCGGACAGGCCCAGCAGTTGTGCAGCGGTGGCCAGAGCACCGCGGTCGAAGGCGGCTTGGCGCACCACCGGACCATCGGTGAGTGCAATCTCGTCAGCCTTGTTCCAGTCAACGCTGAAGAGCCGACGGGCACCGTCCACCGACGGTTGAGCCGTCAACATGGCCTTGTCGCCGGGTAATGCAAAGAGGCGGTCATTGCGCTCGAGAATCACCAGATCGGCCGAGTCGGCTCCCACCACAAAGGGCATTTCTGAAAGGCCGACCGTAACCTTCGAGGTGCCCGAAGCAATTCCCGACAGCCACTGTGCACGAACGTCATCGGGTGCGGCGCCGACCAACATCGGAGCGGCCACAGAGGTCGTCTCGACCAGCGGGCCGGTGTAGGCAACCCGGCCTGCTTCCTGCTGGAGCAGCACCAGGTCCAGTTCGTTCATGCCCATTCCACCGGCTTCTTCGGGAACGGTCAGGCCGACAACCCCCATCTCGGCCAGGCCCGACCACACACCGTCGGCGGCATTGGCATCGCCGTCCCAGACCTTGCGCAGAACGGTGGGCGTGAACTCGTTTGCGAAGAAATCACGAACGGTGTCACGGAACAGCAGTTGGTCTTCTGTGAATGCAAAGCGCATCGCTTGTCCCCCGTTACTTCCGCGGCAGGCCGAGCACACGCTCGGCGATGACGTTGCGCTGGATCTCATTTGTTCCGGCGTATATGGGCCCCGACAATGCGAACTGGAAACCCTTCATCCACGATCCGCCGTCAATTGCGTCGGGTGCGGCCTCGTCGAGTTCGGCCAATGGACCAAGAAGACGAAGTGCGGTCTCGTTGATTCGCACGTCCATCTCGGACCACCAGATCTTGTTGAGACTCGACCTGGCACCAGGTGAGCGGCCTTCGACAATTCCGGTCACATCGCTCAGCGTGTAGAGCTGGTAGGCCTCAGCCTCCATCCACGCTTGAGTGACCGCGTCTCGCAGCGACGCATCGCCAACCGCACCGGCCGCAGTCTGACGCTTGTAGAGATCAACCAATCTGGTGGTCGAGGCCATGAACCGGCCCGGACTGCGCAGGGTGAGTCCACGCTCAGACGACGTCGTGGCCATGGCAACCGACCAACCCTGGTTGACCTCGCCCAGAACCAGATCATCGGGGACAAAAGCATCCTCGAAGAACACCTCGGCAAACCCCTCGTCACCGTCGAGGCGCCCGACGCCTCGCACGGTCACGCCCTCTGTGTCGAGCGGGACCATCAGATACGAGAGGCCCTTGTGTCGTTCGGCCTCCGGATCGGTGCGGAACAGACCGAAGAGCCAATTACAGAAAGCACCCCGGGTGGTCCAGGTCTTCTGGCCGGTCAGGCGCCAACCGCCGCGCTCGTCGTCACGCTCCGCACGGCTCTTGATGCCCGCCAGATCACTACCGGCGTCGGGCTCGCTCCAACCCTGACACCAGAGGTCCTCCGCGGCCGACATGCGCCCCAAGAAACGGTCCTGCTGTTCTTTGGTACCGAACTCGAAGATGGTCGGAGCCAAGAGAAAGATGCCGTTCTGTGTCACACGTTGGGGCGCACCGGCGCGGTAGTACTCCTCTTCGAAGATGAGCCACTCCCACAGGCTGGCCGCACGTCCGCCGTACTCCTCGGGCCACGAGACAACCGACCAGCGGGCCTCGTGCAGTTGTTTCTCCCATTGCACATGGGCGGCGAAACCCTCGCGGGTGTCACCCGACGGCAGTGGTGTGGAAGGCACATTTGCCTCCAGCCACGACCGACACTCGGCGCGGAACGCCTCTTCGGACTCACTGAATGTCAGATCCAACGGTGACCACTCCTCGGTTACATCTCACGACCCGACCCATTGCCAATGTCGAGGCGCTGACCGTGCAAGCCTGTTACACCATCTGGAACCCTGCAAACCGGAGGCAGTGATGACCGAGGTACCCGTTCCACTGGACGAATTCCCGATACACCAGACACCCCTGTCAGCGGGGTTTGTGGCATCGAGCGACCGCAACTTCTACGACCGCTACTACTTCAACGCCCACGACCGCACCGGTGACGTGTTCTTTGTGTCCGGATTCGGCGTCTACCCGAATCTCGGAGTCAAAGATGCCTACGCGGTGGTTCGGCGTGGCAACACCCAAAAGGTGCTCCGTTCGTCCGATGCAATTGACAACGACAGGCTCAATCCGGCCGTCGGGCCCTATCGGATCGAGGTGATCGAACCGCTACGGACCATACGGTTGGTGTGCGACGCTGCCCCATCGGGAATCGCCTTCGATATGACATGGCACGGCTCGACGCCAGCGGTAATGGAGCAACCCCATGTCATGCGCACCGGCGCCCGGCCGATCATCGATGCTTCACGCTTCGCCCAGGTGGGCACGTGGGAGGGTGTAATTCAAGTCGACGGTGACGAGTTCAAGCTGGATCCGGACACCTGGGTGGGCACCCGTGACCGGTCCTGGGGAATTCGGCCGTCGGGAGATCCCGAACCATCCGGGCGTTCCGCCGACGAGATGATCGAGGGTTTCTGGTGGCTCTATGTGCCGCTGCGCTTCGAGGACCACGCGGTGATCATCATCGTTCAAGAACTGCCCGACGGGTTCCGCACCCTCAACGATGCAACCCGGGTCTGGGCCGATGGCCGACGGGAGCAGTTGGGTTGGCCGGAGATCGAGGTCGACTACGAATCAGGAACGCGACACCCAATTCGGGCTCGCCTGCATCTCAAAGCACGTGGCGAGGCGACATCGACCATCGAGGTGAATACGAAGGGGTTCGTGGCGCTCAATGTGGGCTGCGGGTACGGAGGGGACCCCGACTGGCTGCACGGCCAGTGGAAAGGGCGCAACTGGCTGGACGTAACCACCTACGACATGACCGACGAGGCAATTACGAGTCGGGTGCCGTTCAGCGTGGTCGACCACGTCGCCACCGCCCATTACACCAGCGGCAGCCTTGCCGGCACCCCCGACGGCGCGGGCCTGTTTGAACACGGCACCTTCGGCCGCCACGACCCTTCGGGTTTCACCGACTGGGGTTCCGTCGCCCCGTGAGCCCGACCCAATTATGAACAGAGCATCATCACATCACATATAATGACGTAAGCACCCGCCATTATCTCTGTTTATAGCTAATATTTACGTCGGGAGTCCATCATGCGTGCGAAGCCAACACCACAGCGTGTTCGTAGGGCTGAAACACGTCTGGGCGAACACATTCGTACTTGGCGCAAGCTGCAGGGTCTCACTGCTGAGCAACTGGCAGATCGCGCCAACATCGGACGCGACACACTCAGGCGACTGGAAACCGGACAACCGGTCCGATCCGACGCGCTGTTGAACGTGGTGCGCTGCCTCGGCCAGTTGGACCGCTTTGTTGAAGCCCTCGACCCTTACGACACTGACCTTGGACGGGCTCGTGCCGACATCGCCCTCCCACAACGCGTGCGCAATCCACGATGAGTCAGCCTGTCATCAAGGTGCAGGTTCACGTCGACATGGCGGGTACTGCCACGCGAGTTGGCACGGCCTTCTTTCATTGGCGAGGAGGCAATCTCAGCACCACCTTCAGCTACGAACAATCGTGGCTGGCCGACAAGAAGGCCTACGGGTTGGGCCCCGACCTCCCACTGGTCGCCGGAACTCACCATGTAGCCGGCTTGCCAGGACCCTTCAGCGACTGCGCCCCCGATCGCTGGGGTCGCAACCTGATCAGCCGACGTATTCGTGCAGAAGCACGACTCTCGAACACCTCAGCAGCGAGTCTGAGCGAAGTCGACTACCTAATCGGCGTCAGTGACTCGACCCGCCTAGGAGCGCTCCGATTCAGAGTCGATGACTCTGCGCCGTTCCTCGCCACCAACAATGAAGTTCCGAGACTGATTGCGCTACCAAAACTCCTCTCGGCCGCAACAAGAGTGGCCGATGCGAGACGAACGAATGATGAGTACGAAGCGGTCAAATTGCTGCTCGATGCAGGCACCGGTTCGCTCGGCGGAGCACGGCCCAAGGCGGCAGTGCAACGCGACGATGGTCGCCTGCTGATCGCCAAGTTCCCGCACCCACATGATGAATGGAACATTGCTGCCTGGGAAAAGACCGCTCTGGATCTCGCCAGAGTCGCAGGAATTGTCACCCCTGAACACACACTCGTACGAATAGATTCAGCCTCGGTCTTGTTGCTCGACAGATTCGATCGTGGTGATGATCAAACAAGGATTCCCTACATCAGTGCAATGACGATGATGTCGGAACACGATGGGGCGCATGCCGATTACGTGGATCTGGCCGGGCAACTCGAGGAATCCGGCGCAGGCGACACAAGAGAGCTTCAGAGATTGTTCCAGCGGGTTGTATTTGGCATTGCGATCCACAACACCGACGACCATCTGCGCAACACGGGGTTCCTCCATTCCCGCGACGGATGGCGACTTTCACCCCTATTCGACGTGAATCCCAACCCGGACCTCTCAGCCCGGCGACAGACCACAATTGCCGGCGCCGACAACATCGATGACGGTGCCAAGGCTTTGCTCGACTTGGCACCGGTATGTCGCCTCGATGTGCCAGGCGCACAAGCACTCATCAGCGAGGTGATTGCGGCAACTGCGCAATGGCGGCAGGTAGCGGCCACAAATGGACTGTCGCGATCCGCGATCGACGACTTCTCCGATACCTTCGAGACAACCACCCGGGCCCTCGGCCGGGTAATCAAGTAGCGAGGCGGGTGAGGGCCTGTTCTGCCTCGGCGATGATGCGGTCGATGAGTTCTGCCACGGTGGGAAGGTCTTCCATCACACCCACACCTTGACCCGTGGGCAGAATGCCCACCTCGGGCCTTCCGTCGACCATGGTGGCCTTGATGAGCATCGGCGCATTCGCGGCCATGGCCAACTGACTCCAGGTGATGTCCTGGTGCTTCTTCATGGCGAGACCCTCTTTGACCAGGTCGCGCATCGAAGTACCCGTGAGCTTGCGAAATGCCAGTGCGTTGCGCACGGCCTTGGGAAGGCGGGTCATAACGGACGCCTTTTCCAATTCATCTACCATCTCAGTGCGGATGACCCGCTGCGGATGTCCGTCAATCGCCCTCGAAACCACGGTGTCGTTCACGGTCTTGGACAGATAGATGTGCTTGACGATCTCGGGAACGGTGGATTCAGCGGTCAAGAGGAACCGGGTTCCCATGGCAATGCCCGACGCTCCCCACGCCAGAGCGGCCACAAGTCCTCGACCATCGGTGAAGCCTCCGGCGGCAAACACGGGTATGTCGACAGTGTCCACAACCTGAGGGATCAACAGCGATGTCGGCACAGTGCCCGTATGCCCACCGCCCTCGGCAACCTGGGCGATGACCGCATCGACTCCCCACTCGGCCACCTTCTCGGCGTGGCGCTTTGTCCCGATGGTCGGCATCGTGAGAACCCCGCCATCCTTGAGCTTTGCGATGGTGTCCTTCGATGGCGCCTGGGCGAAGCTGGCCAGCTTCACACCCTCACGGATGATCAGGTCGAGACGCTTGTCGATATCGGGCTGGTCAGCCCGCAGGTTCACCCCGAATGGCTTGTCGGTGCGACCGCGCACCTCGGCAATGGCCTCGCGCAGTTCCTCGTAGGTCATCGTGGCCGAAGCGATGATGCCCATTCCACCGGCGGAACTGGTGGCCGCGGTCAGCCTGGCACCGGCAACCCACCCCATCCCCGTCTGGATGATGGGGTACTCGATGCCAAACAGGTCACATGCCCGGGTGTGGAGCGCCGCGTGCATCAGTCACGCACCTCGTGTTTGCGCAGACCCTTGGGATCCACCAGGTGGCGAATCAGCCACAGTTCCTCATCGGTCGGCAGGCGACTCTCCGGAATGTCGTCGGGGACCACCAGTTCGAATCCCGTGGCTTCGACGATCTCGTCGACTTTGACACCTGGATGAACGGATCGAATCCGCATCGCGTGGTGAGGGGTCTCGAAGTCGAACACGCCCAGGTTCGACACCACCCTGCGAATCTCGTGGAACCGAGCCGATGCAGGGTTCAGCGCCGCCGCACGGTCGTATCCCACGCCGGTCACCACGTCGACGT
>CAYQFM010000074.1:0-9883 GCA_964416735.1 uncultured Iamiaceae bacterium
GGCTCGACCATGTCGTAGAGAGCGTCGTATAGCGGACGCAGATACGGATCGATCTTCGCCATCAGGTCACCTGGAAGGAAGCCGAGCCGTTCACCCGCCTCCACCGCGGGGCGCGTGAGGATGATCCGGTCGACCTGACCAGCCTGAAGTGCCCGCACTGCCATGGCCACCGCCAACCAACTCTTACCCGTACCGGCGGGACCGATTCCAAAAGTCACCACATTGCGCTCGATGGCTTCGATGTAACGTTTCTGCCCGGCGGTCTTGGGCCTCACCGAACGCCCCCGCGTCGATCGGAGCACTTCGGTGGAGAGCACCTCTGACGGACGCTCCTTGGCCTTGATCATCTCGATGCTGCGGAGAACCGCCGACTCCTCGAGGGAGTGTCCGGCTTGGAGAAGTACGACTAACTCCTCAAAGAGGTGCCCGACGCTGTCAGCATCGTCACCATCGATCGAGATCTCGTTTCCCCGCACGTGCACGATCACAGACGGAAACGCCGCCTCGATCAGGCGAAGCAACTCGTCACGTTGGCCGAGCAAGCCCACCATGAGGTGGTTTCCCGGCACGCGGATCATCACACGGGTGTCTGACATCAGGACCTACCAGCGTAGAGCGGTGGCGGCGACACGGTGTCATGGTCGGGCGATCCGGTGACCTCGCGCCTACTCTCCACCAATGGATCGACCACGAGACGACGTGTCACACGACGTGTCAAACGACGTCGTCAGACATTCGTCCAAAGCTCAGGACACGTCATTCGACCACTGGCTGGCCACCCTTCGAGCCACCGGCGACATGGACGATCGGCAGCGCACCAGATGGCTGACCCAACAGGCATTCGAAGAATCCACGCTTGGCGGCGTGCTTGCAGATCTGGCCGAGCAGGGCCAACCGGTGAGCATCCGATCCAGCGGTTCAAGGCGACATACGGGCATCGTGCGCGTTGTCGGATCGGATTACTGCGCACTCACCACGAACACCGACACCAACATGCTCGTCGACTACCGGGCAATCCGGTCGATTCGTAGCCTCCCCCGAGCCGATCGGATCTCCGGCGATCGAGCGTTCACGCGACAGACACAGGCACCACCAACCGCCGCACCACAGACAACGCTTCGCCATGCGCTGTCTGAATTGGCGAACATCAAGGCAAGAATCGCCGTGCGAACACACGCTACCGACGATGTCGTCAGCGGCGAGCTTCACTCGGTGGGAATAGACATCATGACGATTCGACTCGACGGTACCGGCGACTGGGCTTACGTCCCGCTTGCCGCTGTCGAGGAAGTATCAGTGGTGGAATCCGGATAGAGGTGTTCGAGCGTGCCCGGAGTAATGCGGCACGCATCGATGAACCTATCCACCTCGTCACCCTTGAGCCTGATGACACGGCCGAACCGATATGCGGGCAGTTGCCCCTCATCTATGAAGCGGTAGAGCGTACGGGGGGTGATGCCCAATCGACTTGCCGCATCCGCCGTGCTCAACCACTGGATTTCATCTTGACCACTGCGACCAGCGTCAGCGCGGACCTCTTCGTCGCGGGTTTCATCTGCTTGAGAACTTGGAGTCACGAATACATCTTAGGCCGGTCTCGACAAGTTTTCACTTGTTTCGTTGTCATCTGTATCAGTCTGCACTTGATATTACTGAACGTGATTCTAATTTCACTGTCCGATATGTAAGTGACTGATTTCATATGACTTTACATTTGACTCATCGATATCTTGCTTCGACTCTGCTAGGAATTCAGGCGTGTCACTCAGAAGAACGCCTCAAACTCTCGACAAGAACGCGGCCGCGTCACGCCGACCGGTCATACCCACTGGCAGGGCCGTTGTGGGCGGGCTCCTGGTGGCGGTCGCGGCGGTCGGCACATTCAGCGCATACGCAGGAACGTCCGGTGATCAGGGTCGCAACTACGTGGTGGTGGCACTCGACCTCCCGGCTGGCCACCGGATCGAAGCTTCAGATCTGCGTGTGGAGCATGGAGACCTGACCGCAACGCTCGCAGAAAGGGGTTTCAGGTCTGCCGATCAACTCGAAGGTGCGGTGACCCTCGCACCCCTGACATCCGGCGAGTTGGTCCAACACGGCCAGGTCGCACTGTCTGACGATGCCACACCCGCCCCCACCGAGGAGTTCTCGTTTGCCGTCGACAGGGACAGGGCCCTCAACGGGACCATCCGGAGGGGCGAAGCCATCGATGTCCTGGCCACTTTCGGAACCGGCACGGACGCCTACACCCTCGTCGTTGCCAGACACGCGTCGGTGACGGACGTGTCCGAGCTGGGAAGCAACACCATCGGTTCGGGATCACGTTTGATCCTCACCCTCGCACTGGAGACATCCGATGAGGTCCTGGCACTTGCCCATGCCAGCCAGGTCGCATCAATCACGATCGTCCGCACAACTGGGGTCGAGCGCGACGCCACCGCCCCCCAGCGCTATCCAATTTCGCCGAAAGCCTCAACGCAGGTTGCGGATCGATGACATCGCAGCATTTTGTCGTTCTCGGCCTCGCCCGGGCGCGCTCAGCATGGTTCCGTGACCTCGGCGGCTGGGCAACCTCGGCAGCGGTTCCCTGCGATTTCGTGAAGTGCGTCTCGGCACACGAACTGCGCGCCCGACTCGAATCCGGTCGGCCTTTCTCCGCCGTCATCATCGACGGGTCACTCACTGCGCTGGACCGAGACCTGGTCGATGCCGCACGCTCGACCGGCTGTCCGGTCATCGCTGTCCATGACGGTCGGGCATCAGGCAGGGATTGGTCAGCCATCGGGGTGTCGGCCGTCCTCAATGAACCCCTCCACATAGATGAGTTCGTCGCCACCCTCGACGTATTCGCCCGACCTCTTGAGCGCTTCGACGCCACATCGACAGCCGCCATCGATGCCGGGAGCGATGCGGGTTGGATCAGCCCGCTCATTGCGATCACGGGTCCGGGTGGAAGCGGTACCTCGACCGCCGCAATAGCCCTCGCTGATGGATTGGCCGGTGACCCACGCCTTGCCGGTCGCGTTCTGCTGGCAGACATGGCGCTCGATGCCGACCTTGCGATGCTCCACGACACAGGCCATGTCGTTCCGGGCCTTCAGGAACTCGTAGAGGCCTTCCGCTCGGGAAACCCGAGTTCCGAAGAGATCCGGTCGATGACCATGCGCCCCGCAGGACGCGGTTACCACCTGCTGACCGGGCTGCGACGCCACCGCGACTGGGTGACATTGCGACCCCGTTCATTCCGGGCAGCGCTGGACGCACTGCGTCGTACCTTCACAATGGTGGTAGTCGATATCGATGCGGACCTCGAAGGTGCCGACAACTGCGGATCGGCCGACGTGGAGGATCGCAACATCGCCGCGCGCGTAACGACGGCGTGCGCTGATGTGGTGGTGGTGACCGGCGCCGCTTCAACCCTCGGCCTGCACAAACAAGTCCGGGTGATCGATGGCCTCTTACGTCACAACGTGGACCCGCATCGGATTCTGCCCGTACTTCTTGGTGGGCCACGCAACATTGCCCGCCGGTTCGAATTCGCCAGGTCACTGGCCGAACTGACAACACAACTTCCCGGCGGCCCGCTCCCGGCCTCACCGGTATTCATACCCACCCGACGCCATATCGACCGCGACATCCGTGACGCCACACGACCCCAACGCAACGTCGTCGGCACCATCACATCGGCCGTCGAAGCAACGTTGAAGCGCGTGGGACCTCCCATGACCGCTCTTGATCCGGAACCGGAAATGGTCGTGCCGGGATCATTGGGCTCATGGGCACCCGAGGAACTGACGGGCTGAACACTGCCAACCAGCAGGGGAATGAAAGCGCCGGACCCAACATGGGATCCGGCGCTTTCCAATTCTGAGTTCAGAATTTCAGCAGATTCAGAACCTCAGCAGATTCAGAACCTCAGCGATTCTTGAAGTCTGCCTTGCGCTTCTCGAGGAATGCCTTGGGGCCTTCACGGGCGTCCTCGCTCATCATGACGGTCATCCCGATTTCCATCTCCTTGGCGAATGCCTGGGTCTCATCGGGTTGCTTGAGCGAACTCAACACGGACCCCTTGATCGCCTTGACGGCCAGCGGCCCGTTCGCAGCGATCTTGTCAGCAAGCTCCCTCGCTCGCTCGAGTGCCATGCCCGCTGGCACCACGTGACCGATGAGGCCGATCTCAGCGGCACGGTGGGCAGAAATCGGATCACCCACCAGGAGCAACTCCATAGCGTGGGTATAAGGGATCTGGCGTGGAAGACGGATGGTGGAGCCGCCCATCGGGAACAGACCCCGCTGCACCTCAGAAATGGCAATGCGTGCGGAATCTCCGGCGATACGGATATCCGACGCTTGCATGATCTCGGTGCCGCCGGCATAGCAGTAACCCTCGATGGCAACGATCAGTGGCTTGTCGAGCAGGTACTCCTTGAGAAACCCCTTGTAGATGAGCGAGAAATCATTCTTGATCCGCTCTTCGAACTCGTTCTCTGTCGGCTTGCCGGACAACAGCGCTCCGACGAGGCGATCGAGGTCGGCACCGGCAGAGAAGTTCCCTCCCGCTCCGGTGAGGATCGCAACCCGGACGTCATCATCACCGTCGACCATGTCCCAGGCATCACAGAGCCGACACAGGACTTCAGCATTGAACGCGTTGCGCTTTTCGGGTCGGTTGAGCGTGACGGTGACGACGTGTCCGTCACGCTCTACGAGAACTTCGGGTTCGCTCAAGGGGCTTCCTTTCAGGATCAGATGCCGGGAACCTAGCCATCCCGGCCCGCCACAGCCTAAGGGTTCGCACAACCGGATGGGACTTCTGGGAAGCGGTCCCAAAAACGGCATGGCGTAACTGAGTGGTTGACTCCCACAAGCCACGCAGAGTGATAGTAGTACCACGTTCAGTCTCCATGTGTCTCAATTCATGTTGATGTATTCAATGGAGTGACTCTATTGTCGTGCCGTTGTTCGCCGTACCGGGCTCGGCACGGCGGCAACTTCGAATGGCGTCCCATCCCGCTACGGCAATCGAGACCAGAGATGACGATCACCGACGAAGCAACTCCACCCTTGGTTGCCATCGAGCGCCGTGTTCAGGCCCGTGCCAAGGATGTTTCCGTCGACATGGCCACCGCCCACGGCGAGGTCGTCCTTCGTGAGTTGATCAACGAGGAGATCTCGAATTGGGCAGACGACGTCAAACGCGGCCTCCACCCCTACGAGATTGCCGGACCGGAAGTCATCGCCGAACGTGCCTTTCGCAATATCGCCCGATACGGGCCTCTCACTCCGTTACTCGCGGACGATGACGTCTGGGAAATCATGGTCAACGCACCACACCAGATCTTCGTGAAACGTCATCTTGGCCCCAGCGGCTACCACGACGAGGTCTTCCACGACGACGAGCACGTCATCCGAACCTTGACCAAGCTGCTGGATGACTCGTCGATGAGCCATCGCAAGTTGGACCCCGCCGAGGGTCTGCAAGATGCTCAACTCGACAACGGCGCACGAATGCACATCGTCCACGGCGACGTGAGTCGCGGTGGCCATCTCATGGTCAACATCCGCAAGTTCACCGGTGTCACCTTCCGATCGCTGGCTGAACTGGTCGAGCGGGGAACACTCGACATCACCGCCGCCAGGTTCCTTGCAGCGGCGGTGGAGGCAAACCTCTCGATCGTCTTTGCCGGACCTCCCGGGTCGGGCAAGACAACCCTCCTTTCGTGCTGCGCAGCCGAACTCGACCCGAGCCTGCGAGTGGTCATAGCAGAAGAGGTCTTCGAGGCTGACGTCCCGGTGGCCAACGTGGCAGGAATGCAAACACGAGCGGCGCGCAGTGATCGCCCTGAGATCGACCTACGACGTCTGGTATCCGGATTTCTGCGGATGGCACCGGATGTGGCAATTGTCGGCGAGGTCCGCGACCGTGAAGCACTACCACTGCTGCTGACACTGTCATCAGGGGTCAAGGGTTTCACGACCATTCATGCCGGATCTGCTCGACAGGCACTGACCCGACTGCGGTTCATCTGCCAACTGGCAGACACCAGCAGTGATCTTCCGATATCAGCGCTCAACACCCTCGTCAGCGAGGCAATCGACGTGGTGGTGCACTGCACCCGCGGACCGGATGGACCCAGGGTTGACGAGATCATCGCTGTCGAAGATCTCGCCGCCGGACCCGAAGCAACGCAGTTCACCGTCACTGAGGTATTCGCCAGACGGGGTTACGACAAGCCGCTTCGGTGGTCGGGCAATCTGCCGGTGCGAGCGGCGCGCGCTTTCGAGGAGGCCGGCCTCGACCTTCGGAACCTCGTCGACACCGGTCACGATAAAGATCTGAGGCCGTTCTGAGCGCCGCCATCATTGCGTTGGTCGCCGCCTACGGCGTGTATTTGGCATACACCGCTGTCGTCTACGGATGGAGAGGGGTCGGCGTCGGGCCGTCGCGAGCACAGACCCGCCGTCGTCACGGGGTTTCGGTTCACGAATGGCTGGCTCAGGCTGGACTCGGCGATGTGGCATGGGCGGAATTTGCAGGCGTGCTCGCACTTGTATTCGTCATCGGCGCAGCCGTCTCGTTCGCTCTCTTCGGCGGACCGCTACCCGCCCTGGTCACCGGACTGTTCATGGCGTCGCTTCCCGTCGCCGCCTACCGCCAACGCCGACGCAGCCGCCGCGCCAAGGCCCAAGAGGCCTGGCCCCGACTGATAGAGGAAATTCGGATTCTCACCTCCTCGGTTGGAAGGTCCATTCCCCAAGCCCTGTTCGAGGTCGGCCTTTCAGGACCGGTCGAACTGCGGGATGCTTTCGCCGCGGCCCAACGTGAATGGCAATTGTCGACAGACTTCGAACAAACCATTGCGGTCCTGAAGAACCAACTCGCTGACCCCACAGCTGACGCAACCTGCGAAACGCTTCTGATTGCCCACGAGTTGGGTGGAACCGATATCGATCGTCGCCTGGCGGATCTCGCCGAGGACCGACGCCACGACGTACACAACCGCAAGGACGCTCGCGCCAAACAAGCCGGTGTCCGATTTGCACGGCGATTCGTCTTGATCGTTCCGTTCGGAATGGCGCTGGCGGGACTATCGATCGGTAACGGGCGGGAGGCCTATCAGACAGCCACTGGGCAGGTCGCAGTGGTGCTGGCACTCCTGATGATTGCGTTGTGTTGGATGTGGGCCGGGCGACTGATGCGGCTACCCGATGACGAGCGGGTGTTCCGATGAGTTCACGATTGTTCGTCATCTCCGTGCTCAGCGGTTGGATCGGCACCACCCTGGTTCTCTCGGAGCTCCGCTGGTTCCGTCGACCACGCCTCACCGATCGGATCCGTCCTTACACGCCCGGCGCCACCTCGGCCGCGCGCAGGGCAGACATCATGTCGGTTACTTCGATTCGGGAAGTCATAGGCCCGTTGGCCCAGGGTGTCGGAGCGACGATGTCGAGGCTCTTCGGTGTCGCAGAAGAGCTGTCGACGCGTCTCGAACGCATTCACTCCCCTCTTGACGTCGGTGCGTTCAGGGTGCGCCAACTCGGATGGGCTGTGGCAACGCTGATGGCTGGCTTGCTCACGACCTTCACCATCGCCCCACCACCCCCGGTTGCTCTGCTCTTGATGATCGGGGCACCTCTGCTTGCGTTCCTGGTCATCGAACAACGGCTGGCTCACGAGTCCGCCCGCTGGCAGCACCAGGTATTCCTGGAACTCCCGGTGGTCAGCGAGCAGCTGGGGATGCTGTTGTCGGCGGGATTCTCATTGGGCGCGGCCCTCAACCGTCTGGCGTCACGGGGCGAAGGGAAATGCGCCCGGGACCTTACGCGCGTTTGCGGCAGAATCCGCCAGGGACTCAGCGAGACCGCCGCTCTCGAAGAATGGGCCCGCATGGTGGACGTGCCCGGGGTGGACAGGCTCGTGGCCGTGCTTTCACTCAACCGGGAAGCCGGCGACCTCGGGCGCCTGATCACCGAAGAGGCCCGCAGTGTGAGGCGTGATGCTCAGCGCTCCCTGATCGAGACGATCGAGCGTCGGGGCCAACAGGTCTGGATCCCGGTGACGGTCGCCACGCTCGTACCCGGGGTGCTGTTTCTCGCCGTTCCGTTCATCGAGGTATGCGCCTGTTCACCAGCGGATGACCAACTCACCAGCGGATGACCAATTCACAAACAGAACCACCCGACCACACCTCAAATTGGAGATAACACAATGACCCACACAATCCGATTCATCACAGACTCCCTCATGAGCCGCCCGGGTCGCCTATCGGGCGACAGGGGCGAGGGTGTCATATCTGCGGCTATCGCCGTATTGATCATGGCATTCCTGGGTGCAGCGATGTGGGTGGGCTTCCAGACCATGTGGAAGAACACCGAAGCCACGACCAACACGAAGGTCGAGCAGATCGGCAGTTGATGGCTCACTCGAAGCGGTGTCGAGGCGATGGCGGATCGGGCCTCATCGGAATGATCGGCGGCGTCATCGTCTTCCTCGCACTGATGTTGTTCTCGGTACAACTGCTCGTGCGGCTATACGCGACATCGGTAGTGACGAGTGCCGCCTACGAAGGGGCTCGCCAAGTGGCCGGAGCCCGGGTCGATCACTCCGATCCTTCGAGCATGGACGACGCAAGGTCTTCCGCCGAAGAGCGGGTGCGCGACATGCTCGGTCGCGCCGGCGACACCGCCATCCTGGACTGGACGCAAAGCACCAATGAGGTGGTGGCACTCCGGATCCAGGTGCAGCCACCCCGATTGGGTTGGCCCGGATTGACCGCACCCGACGGGCTGAGCCGGATCGACCGCACCGTGCGAATTCGAGCGGAGCAGTGGCAGTGAAACAAGCGGGACCCCGGCTCTGCCTACCAACAACCAACTACCGCATGCGCGGTGACTCCGGTCAGGTGGCAGGAATGGAAGTAATCCCGTTCGGGATACTCACCTTCGTCATCGGCTCTCTGCTCATCGCCAACGCCTGGGCGGTCATCGACGCCAAGGCCGCCGTGGTGGCATCGGCACGTGAAGCGGCACGGTCGTACGTCGAAGCACCCGACCAGTCGGCTGCGGCATCGGCGGCGGACCGTGCATACCGGGACGCGATTGCCGGAAATGGCCGAAACCCCGATCGGGCAAGCCTGACCATTGAACACAACGGCGGCGCCGACTGGGGTCGGTGTGTTCGAGTGGCCGCAACGGTCCACTATCAGGTTCCGGCTCTCACCCTTCCGTGGATTGGCGGATATGGGCACCCGTTCGATGTCCGCTCAACCCACAGCGAGGTCATCGATCCGTTCCGAGCCGGGCTTCCGGGAGATGGCCGATGCTGAACGCTCCGACGCGGGGACGGTCCCGAGTCACCCGCGCATCAGGAGATAGGGGCAGCATTCTCATGCTGATGCCCGCCGCGATATTGATCGTGCTTGTGCTTGGTGCCATCGCTGTCGACATGAGTGTCATCTACCTGGCCAAACACGAGTTGATCGACGCCGCCAGCGCAGCAGCAAACGACGCCGCCACGGTCGGATTGAATGAAGCCTCGCTACGGGTCGGCTCCGGATACTCGCTTGACCCAACACGAATAGACGAAGCGGTCGGGCGCTCCCTCGCTTCCTCAGGCATCCTCGGGCGCTTAGCCGAACCACCAATGGTCACCATCACGAGCACAGACCAGGTGAGGGTTGATCTCACCATCGAGGTCGACTACATCTTCGCCAAAGCACTCCCCGGAAACCGGGGTCACACCACCGTCCATGCATCTGCAACCGCCAACGCGCAACGGAACTGACCCATTCTCGGGAGGAGCGCGGGAACGCGTTCTTCTGGGATCCATGACAAATATCGAAATATATGGCATTTACCTGTTGCAACACGTGGTGTAGTGAGT
>CAYQFM010000075.1:0-264 GCA_964416735.1 uncultured Iamiaceae bacterium
CAAGAACAAGAAGGTCACCCAGGCATTCGCCAAGCTCATGAAGCGGGCGGGCGTGAGCTTTGCAATCCTCGGCCCGTCGGAGATGTGTACGGGCGACCCCGCTCGTCGCTCGGGCAACGAGTACATCTTCCAGATGCTCGCCCAGCAGAACATCGAGATGATGGACGCCATCGGTGTGAAGAAGATCGTCACCCAGTGCCCCCACGGATTCAACACGTTGAAGAACGAGTACCCGCAACTCGGTGGCACCTACGAGGTCCTGCA
>CAYQFM010000075.1:309-9868 GCA_964416735.1 uncultured Iamiaceae bacterium
GCCAGCCTGGATGAGCGGATGGTCTACCACGACGCCTGCTATCTGGGCCGCCACAACAACATCTACATGGCACCCCGCAAGGTGGTCGGCTCGGTGGCAGGCATCGAACTCGTGGAGGCCCCACGCAACGGCACCAAGGGAATGTGCTGCGGTGCCGGCGGTGCTCGCATGTGGATGGAAGAGCACACGGGCAAGCAGATCAACGTCGACCGCGCTCAGGAGCTCATTGCAACCGGTGCACAGCGCATCGCCACCGCGTGCCCTTACTGTTACATCATGCTTGACGATGGCGTAAAAGGCGAAGGTTACGAAGAGGATCAGGTTAAGGTTGCAGACATAGCTATCCACCTACTCGATGCAATCGAGCAAGGCGAACGCCAGGAGCAGCCAGCAAGTGTTGCGACGCGCGAAGAGTGACGGCCGGTCCAACGGTTCCCCGGTATTGGTCGTCGGCGATGATGCCGACGTCGTGGAACTGATCGCGCGCATAGTCGACTCCGGTGGGTGGCCCGCCACAAGAACGCTCAACCACGATGACGCTGTTCAGGAGCTGCGGGTTGCTTCTTCGAAGCTGGACAAGGCTGTTCCGTTTGCGGCGGTCGTGTGCGACTTCACCAGCGGTGGGAGTTCATCGAGCCTGAAGCTGCTCGATCTCATCCGTCACGATGACGCCCTCGAAGACACGGCCGTGATAATCCTCACATCCACCTTGAGCAACCGCAGCTACGCCTGGCAGTCCGGCGCTGACGGGTTTTTGGTGCGCCCCTTCCACGCCGACGAGCTGATCAGCGCTGTCGCCGAGGCCTTGGAGCGCACTCCGGCCGAGCGCACCAGCTACCGCCAGCAGCAGGCTCAGATCGCCTGACGACCCAGCCTCTGGTGGGTCATCAGCCTCTGGCGGGTCAACTCGCTGATCAGCGGGCGAAGTTCACCCAGTAGCGGCTGGGGCGCGGCCCCACCTGGCCCTGGTACTTCGAACCGACCTCGTTTGATCCGTAGGGATGATCGGCGTCTGTGGTCATGCGGATGAACGAGATCTGACCGATCTTCATGCCCGGATACAGCGTGATCGGCAGATTCGCCACGTTGGAGAGCTCCAGGGTCAACTGACCATCCCAGCCGGCGTCCACGAACCCAGCCGTTGAATGAATCAACAGGCCGAGGCGGCCGAGCGAACTCTTGCCTTCAAGTCTGGCAACCAGGTCCGTAGGCAAAGCAACTCGCTCACTGGTGGAACCCAACACGAACTCGCCCGGATGGAGGATGAACGCATTGTCGTCATCGACCTCGACCAGTTCGGTCAGGTCCTCGAGTTGCTGCTTCACATCGATGATCGCCGTTGTGTGATTACGGAAGACCCGGAAGTAGCGATCGATATGAAGGTCGACGGAAGATGGCTGGATACAGGAGGGATCCAACGGGTCGATCACGATACGACCGGCGGCGATCTCCTCTTTGATGGTTCTGTCCGACAGGATCACGGGTCGGACGTTAGTTCAGCCGACAGGCTCTAGTTCAGCCGACAGGCCCGGTCCACCGAAGTGGATCCGGGCCTGTCTGCAATTGCTTGTATCTCAGGAAACCAACCGCTCAACAGATCGTGAGATCAGTAACGAAGTAGCTCAGGGCTTGCCGATGCGAACACGCCAGACCTCGGGACCCTCTTCCTGGTAGTCCCAGGTGTACTGCCCGTTGTGCTCAGCCTCGAACTGGTACATGAGCGGCTTGGGATCATGGTCGTTGATGAGAACGAAGCCCTCACTGGCACCCAGCGCATGGTAGGTCTCAAAGATCAGTTGGTGACGGCGAGCCGGGGGGTCATTACGCACGTCGAGTTCTACATCAGCCATTTCCTTCTCCATTCGAGTCAATATCCGAATTCGATTCTGTGTCCGTCTCCTCGGCCTCTTCCGGGAGACGAGCCAGGTAGTGCATCAACCCGTTGATACGCTGCGCGCCTTTGGGATCGGTCTCACTGAGCGCCCAGTAGGCCTTTGCCGCCAAGCGGCTGGCGGCTACGGGACGACCGGCGTCTCCGGCGAGGCGAAGCGCCTTGGACAACAACACGACCAGATCACGATCTGAGCCGGGAGGGACTTCAATTTCGTGATCGGTCATTTTCCGAGCGCTTGCCTCACCGCGACGTCTTACCTGTAGTAGGTAACCCTAACGAATATTTCTAGTAAACGCCAGAACAAACTATGGTGAGTTCAGGGCCCTCGGGGACGGAACCTGAGAAACAGAACCTGGGTGATGGAATAAGTCGAACCTGGGCCACGCTTCACAAACTGCTGCAATTGCAACTGCACAATCTGGTGGGCGCCGACCAACAGCGCCTGCGGGGTCCACGGTCTCGTGGTTCCGCATGAAGTTCCAACGACATATCGGAGGTTTCGCATGACCCGTTCACAGACCTTTGTGATCGTCGGCGGTGGACTCGCTGGCGCGAAAGCCGCCGAAACCCTGCGCACCGAGGGGTTCGACGGCAAGGTGATCATCGTCGGCGCAGAGCATCACCGGCCATATGCCAGGCCGCCTCTCTCAAAGGACGTCCTGCGCGGTGAGTCACCGGTGGACAAGGCCTACGTCCACGAGGAGGGCTTCTACGAAGAGAACCGCATCGAATTGCAGCCTGACACCATTGCCGTGGCGGTGGCCCCCACCAGCCACCTCATCTACCTGAAACGCGGCGAGGAACTCGAGTACGACAAGCTGCTCATCGCCACCGGTTCGGTGAACCGCCGACTCGATGTTCCGTGCGGCGACCTCGACGGCATCCACTACCTCCGCTCCATCGAGGAGATGCAGGCTCTCCATGAAGGTCTGAGTACAACCGGGAAGGTGGCGGTTGTGGGCGCGGGCTGGATCGGCTCAGAGGTTGCAGCATCTGCGCGCCAGATGGGCAACGAGGTGACCGTGATCGACCCGGGCGACGTGCCTCTGGGCCGGGTGTTGGGTCCGGAGGTTGGCACCGTCTACAAGAAGACCCATGAGAAAACCGGCGTCAAGTTCATCTTCGGTGGCGGCGTGGCCGGATTCGGGGGCGATGGCAGGGTGACCGGTGTGGGGTTGGGCGACGATCGGGTGATCGAAGCAGACCTGGTCGTGGTCGGCATTGGTGCGGTGCCCCGGGTGGAGCTGGCCCGCGAAGCCCGCATGGAAGTCGACAATGGAATCGTTGCCGACGAGCACTTGCACACACCCACCGAGGACATCTGGGTGGCAGGCGATGTGGCCGCTGCGTTCCATCCGCGCTACGGAAAGAGAATCCGGGTGGAGCACTGGTCCAACGCCATCCACCAAGGGGAGACAGCGGCCAAGAACATGCTCGGCGGCAATGTCGTCTACGACCGGCTTCCATACTTCTACTCGGACCAGTACGACCTCGGCATGGAGTATTCGGGCCTGGCCGAGAAATGGGACGAGGTGGTGTTCCGGGGTGACGTCGATGGACGTGAGTTCCTGGCTTTCTGGCTCGACGGCGGCAAGGTAGTTGCTGCCATGAACGCCAACATCTGGGATGTCACCGACGACCTGCGAGCGCTCGTCGAGGCAGACAAGGTGGTCGATACGGCCAAGCTGAGCGATCCATCGGTCGCAATCCACGACCTGCTCTGAGATCCTGGGTTCACATTTCCGCACCGGTTTCTGACGCCGGATTCGTGAAACCGGGTTCCTGCCACCGAGTTCCAAGCAGCGGAACAGCCCTGCCGTTAGGCTCAGCGGTCAAGTCGACCGCTCAGGAGGAAACGTAATGGGGACCGTGCCCACTCGCCTCGGCTCACGTGTTGTCTGGGGTGTTACCGCCGTCTGCATAGCCGGATTGGCCGCGTGCTCGTCCAAGTCGTCGACCACCGAAACATCGTCGGGCGCAACGACAACCGTCGCGCAGTCGGCCGGCGGCGGCGACTGCGAAGAGACGAACCTCACCGGCACAATTGGTGGGGCTGACTTCACCGCGTCGTCCGCAGTGGCCGTGTCGTTGGAAGATGGAAAGGCCTACACCCTCTACGTTTCTGACTTCCCGGTGGCCAGCGACGATATCTCGATGTTCTCCAACCCGGAGCCGCCGGAGGGTAAGGCGCTCTTCATGGTCTTCAACACGGTGTTCAACGCCCCGGACGCGTCGGCGGTCGAGGCAGTTGCTGTTGGTGACGAGGTGAAGTATTCGTCGGAGTTCGGTATTCGAACCATGACGATGACGGCTCAAAAGGGCAGCGAGCCGTTCCAGTCGAACCAGGGCGCCGAGGGAATGATGAAGGTCACCGGCGTCGGCGACACGTTCTGCGGTTCGATCGAGTACAAGGACGACGAGAAGTCGCTGAACGGAACCTTCAAAGCACCGGTCACCAAGATGTGAGTCGTGAAGGTGAGCACGGTGTTCAACGTCACAGCTCGACGACCGGGTCGGCCTTCTCGACCTGCTCGCGGGCGAGTTGATCGGCTAGGCGGGCAGCGTCCCAACCATACGGTGTCTCGGGCCTGACACCCGCCAGAAAGAAGCCGTGCGGGGAAGCCAACGATGATCTCCGAGAGTCCGACAACGCTGAAGGAGATTCCGCAAGGCGCGCGCACGGCTCTGGTCGGCTCAATGGAAGACGTCGATCTAGTCGACGCCGGCTACACGCAGGCCGAATGGCACGCAACGGGCACGGCCAACGGGTACGGGTCATCCACGCCGCTCGTGTCCAGCGGCCGTTGGGATTTGGAGGTGGTGGATCGAGCCGCTTTCACAACTCGGTTCCTGGTTCGAATGCCCGCAGACCCCCAGCACTCCAGTGGAACGGTGATCGTCGAGTGGCTGAACGTCTCAAGTGGTGCGGATGCGTGTCCAGTGTTCGGATCATGTGGGCGCGAGATTGTGCGGAGCGGACATACGTGGATTGGCATATCTGCGCAATGGGCCGGAATCGCATCAGCACCACGTCTGGTGGACGTTGGGGGCTTGGCTCTTCGGGGCCTTCAAGACACAGACCCTGAACGCTACGGAGATCTGAACCACCCCGGCGATCTGTTTTCATTCGACATATTCACCCGGGTTGCCGCGGCAGCCACGGCACCGGGGGCAGCACCACTCGCCGGTCGTCACGTCGGCCAGATTCTGGCGGTTGGTCAATCGCAGTCGGCCGATGCACTGACCACGTATGTGAACGGCATCCATCCGCAGGTGGAGTTGTTCGATGGCTTCTTGATAGTTAGTCGTGAAGGCGCACCGATGCCGTTGGGGCGACCCGGTTGTGCAGTGGATTTCTCAACCGATCGATCCGCGTTCGACGTACAGATTCGCTCCGACCTGGACACCCCGGTTCACGTGGTTCAGTCCGAGACCGACGTCCTGGGATACCTGTACTCATTCCCGTCGCGACAGCCCGATACCGATCGACTTCGCCTGTGGGAGGTTGCAGGCACGGCCCATGTGGATCGGTCTGTCATCGGTGAGTTCGAAGGCTTTCTCGGCTGCGACGAACCGGTGAACCGGGGCCAGTTGCGATTTGTAGTGCGCAGTGCTTTGCGACATCTCACGACCTGGGCCAACGGTGGTGCACCGCCACCAAGCGCTGACCCGCTGGTCGTGGAGGGCGAGCCAACGGGCAGTCGAAGAGACCTGCACTTCGTTACCGATGACGTTGGCAACGCCGTTGGCGGCGTACGAACACCTTGTGTCGATGTAGCCGTAGAGACACTGAGCGGGCTGACCGCACCGCAGGCAAGCACCGTTTGTCAACTATTTGGACGCACGTCGACGATTCCGTCCGAAGTGTTGCGGGCACGTTATTCATCGGTCGACAATTATCTCGCCGGTTACGCAATGGCGTTGGACAAGGCCATCGAAGGCGGGTTCATCCTGGCCGACGACCGTGGCGAGGTGTTGGCCGATGCACGTACCGGTCTGGTTGTCTGGTGACCGCGGTATCCCCGGTGACCCCTCGAACACTCGTCGCCTCCAAATAGAGCGAGTCAGTCAAGTGGTGAAGTGGGAGAGGTAGCGGGCCCAATTGGCCGCCCGTCCCACAGCACGTCATAGAACTGCGCTGCAATGAGATCCTCACGAGATCGCCGATCCATGCCGAGCGCCTTGCGGTAGTGGCGAACGTGCTGAAGCGAGAGCGCCGAGTAGAGCATCGGCAATGGGTCTCGCCATTGGGCGTACACGCCCTCAGCACCCCTAGCAGCACGTGTGTCCACGCCTATGCGCGACAGGTGCTTCACGATGTCACGCAGAAGAGCGACCTTGATCGCGGCTTTTCGCCCCGCAGGAATCACAACGGGACGGTCCGGCACCGAGCCGAACAGGGCAGTATCCAACTCTTCTGCGGTCGCGTTCGTGCAACCAGCCGTAGGCCGTGGATTGCATTCAACCAAGTAGTGAACGCCATCATCGGTTCTCAGAAAGTCGAAGCTGATCTGACCGGTCCAGTTCAACTCCGAAACTATGGCACCCGCCGCCTCAAGGGTCTCGGGAGCATCCACCGATTCGAAAACGATGCCACCACGGTTGTCGATCTGGACCGGATGTTCATACGTGGAGTGCAACGTGATGCGGCCCTCCCGCGCAACGCTCCAACTGCACCGATCAACCCCGTGCAGGTAGCGCTGGACGAGCCACGGATTTTCCGTGTTGGGGTGGACGTCATCAAGAGTGGCATCGTCTGCCAACGGGCCGGTATTGGTTCGGACATCGAGTCCGCCGCGTCCGTAGGCTGCCCGTGCAAACCACTGTTCCCACCGCTCAAGCGCATAGAGCATGTCCTGTTCGGAGTTGACCACGACATGGTCCGCTACAGGGAGGCCCAGGTCGAGACACAACTGAGAAAAAGTGACCTTGTTGTGAACCAGAGCAAGTGCGGCAAAGTCCGGAAAGAACAGTTCAGCCACCGTCGCTAGGAGT
Organism: uncultured Iamiaceae bacterium; assembly: GCA_964416735.1. Classification (GTDB taxonomy): domain Bacteria; phylum Actinomycetota; class Acidimicrobiia; order Acidimicrobiales; family Acidimicrobilacustridaceae; genus CAYQFM01. The sequence continues at coordinate 7,199 of CAYQFM010000075.1, forward strand.
TCGCGATGTGTCGCCAGATAGAACACCTCTTCGAACATCGGAAGCACCATTTCGATGTTCGATGCCTCTATCTCAGCGATGACGTCGTTGATGAACTCTTCGGTTTCACCGGTTGGCGACCGGGTGACGATGTGTCGAGTGGCGCCTCGGGAATGGCTTCCGGGTGATGCCCGGAAAGTATCCGACGCAACCACCGTGTGTCCGGTCGCACCCAGCTTTCGGATTTCGTCCACCGCGAACGGCATCCGAGATGTGGTGACCAAGATGTTGCGCGCATCAACGGCCATTTGGACCTCTGCGGTGATGTGAGTCGACACCCGCGGGCTCTACATCTGAAAACCGTATCCCGGGAGAGTCCCCTGCGGCGGCCGCGGCCAAGGCTGCCACGGAGCACCAGCGACATAGCGACAGCGAGACCGCGCAGATGTGATTACGGAGCGAGCGGCTCCGCGAACCATTACACCAACGCTGTGGCAGCGAGACCGAGTGCTGCGGTGGTTGTGCTGGCCACGAGGCTGACGACGGCATAGAGAGCGGCTGTGCGGCGACTCCCTTGGCTAGCGAGTTCGTTGACCTCCCAGGTGGCGGTGCTCCAAGTCGTGAGTCCACCGCAAAAGCCAGTGCCCAAGATGGACCGAATCTCAGGCGACACATCGTGGTGGATGACCAGGCCGACAATTACACCGAGGACCAGGGATCCGGCGACGTTGATGACAAGAGTCCCAACAGGCCAGCTACCGCTGGTGCGGTCCTGCACGGCACCATCGACGAGGTAGCGAACTACAGCTCCCAATGCCCCGCCAAACCCAACCGCAAGCGCAACGGTCACGTCGACCTCCGGAAAATACGGTGCGACAATCCAACACCCACTGTCCCCGCCACCAGCCCTGCAATGACGGTCGCTGTGGCATATGCAAGGGCGATGGAGAAGTTGTCGTCAATTAGAAGCACGAGTTCGACAGCTAGCGTCGACATAGTCGTCCATCCCCCGATTACGCCGGTGCAAATGAACAGCCGAGCACGACGTGAAGAAGGAATCAGCATGAGGAGGGTGGTAAGGACCAGGCCAAGTGCGAATGCTCCGGAAGTGTTGACAGCAAACGTGGTGACCGGAAAGGTGCCCGGCTCAGTGGGCCACCGCAGTCCAGCCAGGTAGCGAGCCAACGTCCCGATGAAGCCACCTGTAGCGATGGCCACGATGGTGAGGTGGTCCCGACCGCGATGAATTGGCACTTGGGTAGGCCGGTGACCTGGCGACGGCTCGCCGGTGTCGTCAGGAGCGAGATCCGGATCGATTGGCGGCTGATCACTTGTGCCGTGTTCGTTGTTCATGGCGTACCTGCCCACGCGTCAATGAGTGCTTGGCAGGCGCCATCAGCCGTAAATCGGCGGTCAACGGGGGGCACCATCCCCGACCCACAAGCCTAGATGAGGCCTTCATCAAGCGCGGCGGTCCCGAGGCTGATCATGGCTGGGTGAGTTCAGGTGGTGATGGCAAATGTCACCAGACGCATGGGCGCGAGACTTCTGTTCCCGCAAGGATCAAGGGATGGCCGTGAACTCCACTTTTTGACAGAGCCCTTGTGCGTCGCTGGTGATTGCAGCGCTCACCTTGACCGACGCAGACGTGCCTTCGACTACGGCCGGCTTGGCCTGCTCATTTCCCGGCAGGATCCACTTGGTTGTGTAACCGCCATTGTTGAGAACCGTGGTAACTGCCTCGAGCGCTGTCGATCCCTTGCCGGTACAGGTTGTAACAACCGTCAGCGTCCCATCGGTTCCGGTCGCAGACCGGGTGATCACCATCCCCTGCGGTATGACAACATCTGCAGGCCAACCAGCGGGGAGGGTACTAGATCCTGAGTCGGCAGCACTAGGTGGCTGGGTCACCACGGGGTCGGTGCCGTGGTCGGGGGTCGTGGTAGTCGTCGCTACTGAATCATCGAGCGTGGTCGCCGGCCTGTCATTGGGTGCAACATCCGTGGTTGCGACCGAGCCCGATGTCTGCAGCGTGTTTGCGCCACTCGACTTCCGGGAATCATCGTCAGAGCTCGAACTACACGCTGCAGCAAGAAACACGACGGTCACGAGCATCGCCACCGCTGAGGCAATGCGTCCTGCGGAACGCTCTTTGAAGTGACGATTGCTGGCGCGTGTGGATGGTTCGCCTCTTGGCATCAGCCCAGTTTGCCCCGTTTCGGGCCAAGAATAGGCCAACCACGTTGGATCAACCGCGTGGGATCACCCGCATGGGGTCAACCACCCTGGATCAACGTTCGCTCCGGTCGGATCCGCAAGCACGACGTGCCTTCCGAGATCACCGACGTCAACGATGTCCGTGAGCAGCGTCACCCCAGCTTGTTTGACTGCATCCGCGGCTGCATCGATGCCGTCAACAGACAGTTAGATCTTCCACACGTTCCCGGCGGGATGGAGCATGTCGCTATCCGGGGTACCGATGCCACCTATTAATCCGGCGATCCACTCACCATTGCGACGAAAGCAGAAGTATCCGTTATTCCCGTTTGAGCATTTCCTGACCTCATTCAGCTTGAACGTATGCCCAGGTCGACTCACCTGGGCACCTCGGGTTTCGCTAGGGTGTCTCCGCACCTTGCGGGTGTAGTTCAGAGGCAGAACATCAGCTTCCCAAGCTGAGAACGCGGGTTC
>CAYQFM010000076.1:0-6013 GCA_964416735.1 uncultured Iamiaceae bacterium
CACTCTTGCCGATCCCCAGGCCCTTCGCCTAGACGGCCTTAGCAACACGCATACGGTGAAGGAGCCCGCGCGGCGGGATCCAGTTCACAGCGTACGTGTCCCTGCGCTCCAGCCAAGCCCCAGGCCTCCGTCGTTGGACGCCAAAGGCGCTTATCGAGTCAAGGGCGGACAACCACGGATGAACACCGATGAACACGGATTCGAATCGTGCCTTCCGTCTCACTGCCAGTCAGGCGATGTTCGACTTGAGGTTATCGCCCGACGAGAACCGTTCGATACCAGCGCGCTGGTGTGTTGTTGGTGATGGTTACCAATCCCGAGTGCGGGCCACCGGGCAGATCCGTCCACACAGCGTTCGGACCCATGGCGTCCGTGTACTGCAGATAGGCGTCATAACCAGGATATGGCGGCACAAAGAACTGTATGGTCGGGCTGGGCCCGGCATATGTCACGTTGGCCACAATCGGCGGCCCCATCACCTGGATGCCAAGCGACGTCGAGTTGTTCGCCGGGTTCGGATCGGTCGTCGTCGAGCTTACCCACGCCGTGTCGACAATGCTCCCGAACACTCTTGGGACGATCGTGATGCTGACGGTGGCGCTGCTGCCTCCTGTCAGGTCACCCAGACTGGCCACCACGGCTCCATCGGCCAGCGCACAGGTCCCTTGGCTCGAACTCGCTCCAACAAACTCCGCGTTGGCCGGGATCGGGTTCGTCACCACGACACCTTGGGCGACCGCCGAGCTGGCATTGGGCACGGTGAGCCGCACTACTAGATTGCTGCCGATCGATACCGGGTTTGGGGTGGCGTTCGCAAAGATCAGCACCTCAGCCGGTTCGCCCACCACGGTGATCGTGAAGGTCTGCGGTGCGCTCGAATCCACACCGCCGTTGGCCGTGCCGCCACTGTCCTTCAGGATCACCGTGACCACCGCGACACCGCTCGCACCGGACGCCGGCGTGTAAGTCAGAATGCCATCCGACGTAATCGACGGAGGGATCGCAAACAGTGTGCTGTTGTCGTTGTTCACCTCGAATGTACACCCCTGGGCAGACTCATCGGGCGGTCCCACGCTGATTGCCGTAGCCCAACCCGGCACAGTCTGCGGCCCAGCATTCATGGCGACGGTCTGATCTGGCCCCTTCACGAAGCCGGCGGCATCGTTCACCGGGTTGACCGTGATTGTGAACGTCTGGGGTGCGCTTGTGTCCACACCGCCATCGGCCGTCCCGCCATCGTCCTTCAGGATCCCGGTGACCGTCGCGTTGCCGTTGGCATCCGCCGCTGGTGTGTAGTTCAGGGTACCGTCTGCGGCAATCGCGGGCTGCGCGGAGAACAGCGCGTTGTTGTCGTTTGTCACTTGGAACGTCAACATCTGCCCCGACTCGTCCGGCGGCCCGGCGCTCACCCCCGTCGCCCAACCGGCCACAGCCTGCGGTCCTGCGTCCTCAAAGATGGACTGGTCTGCTCCCTTGGTGAAGCTAGGCGGCTGATTGGGAAGAACCGGAGCGGTGACCACGGTTACCACAACGGCCTCGTTGTTGCCCGGACTCGGATCGACCTCGGCAGCAGACACGACAACGTGATTCGTGAGAGTACCGGCAGCCGTTGGTGTCACAGCCACGGTCAGCGTCGCACCGCCTGCGTTGGTCAACGTACCCAACCCGAAGCTCAGTACGTTGCCGTTCGTTGTGACCGTCCCTTGGCTCGACGTCACGGAGACCAGATTCACACTGTCTGGCAGCGTGTCGGTCACCACGATACTCGTTGCTTCGGAAGGGCCCTGGTTGGTCACGCCGAGGCTGTAGCTCACCACGTCGCCGACTTCAACGGCATGGCCCGAATACTGCAAGTCAAGTCCGAGATCCGCCCAAATGAGTTGCACAACGGCCACACCACACTGGCCGTCGGCTATGTAGGCCGTGTTGCCTGTTACCTGAACATCAAGTGCGGCACCGCTTGTATCATACTCGTCCAGAACCACTGCCTCGTCAGGGCTACTCACGTCGAAAACCCGTAGGCCTGCGGGCCCAGCTGCCAAGCAGGCAGTTGCTCCTTCCACATGCCCAGCGTACACATTCGGTCCACTCGTACCTCCCAAAAAGACTACGCTAGCAGGGTTACTCGCATCGAACACTTTAAGACTCCCTGTTACGACATAGACATCTGTCCCCACGACCTGCACGTCACTCCCACTCCTGCTGAAATACGATTCCTCACCCAGCCGCACCACGTGGGCGGTGTCGCTCACATCCAGAATCTGCAAGCCAGCGTCATAATCCGCTACGTAAGCCGTAGATCCTACGACCCATACGCTGCGTGCAGAGCCACCTGTGTCGAAGCCACCCAGCCGCACCACACTGGCTGGGTTGCTCACGTCCAGGATCTGCAAGCCAGCGTCATCATCCGCCACGTACGCCGTTGATCCTATGACCCACACACTTCGTGAAGAACCGCTTGTGTCAAAGCCACCGAGCCGCACCACATTGGCTGGGTTTGTTACGTCTAGAATCTGCAAGCCCGCGTCATCATCCGCCACGTAGGCAGCAGATCCAACAACCCACACGCTTTGTGCATACCCACTTGTGTCGAAGCCACCCAACAGCACTACATTGGTCGGGTTGCCGCCGTCTAGAATCCGCAGGCCAGCGTCACCGTCAGCAACATAGACCGTGCTGCCAGTCACCTGCAGGCTCCGCGCGCTTCCTCTGCCGTCAAAGCGCCCGAGAGCTACGACGTTGGTTGGACTGCTGACGTCCAGCATCCGCAGGCCCGTATCACTGTCCGCCACGTACGCGGTCGTGCCCATCACCCGCACACCAGAGGCGTATCCGCTGAAGCCATGCTTACTCGCCGCGTGTGGAGCGTGCGGTTCAGAGATGTCGATCACCTGGAGACCCTCGGTTCCATCAGCCACGAAAGCATAATCGCCAGAGACTGCCACAGCATAGGCGATTCCGGACGTGTCGCACGTACCCAGCCGCACGATGTTCGTGGGATTACTAATGTCCAGAATGTCCAGGCCTTGGTAGCTCACCGCTACGTACGCGGTCGTTCCCACGACCTGAATGTCACGCGGAGGTCCGGATGTGCGGATTCCCCCGAGCGGCAGCACGTTGGCTGGATCGCTGACGTCAAGCAAGTCCAGTTGGGAGTTCATGTAGCTCATCACGTACGCCGTGGTCCCCATCACGTACACGTCCGAAGTCCACCAGCCAATGTCATAACGCCCCAAGGGCACGACATCGGTAGGGTTGCTCACATCCAGGATCCTCATCCCCTCATCGTCGACCACGTAAGCCACCGTGCCTACGACGAAGCAGTTCTCAAGCCCACTCGCACTATACTCGTTTAGCAGCACAATGTTACCTGGATCGCTCGCGTCATATATCTCCAAACTCTGGGCCATCGCCCGCGCCACGTAGGCAGTTGTGTCCACGACCTGCACCTGCACTTCGGTGTATGACCCCATGCTAAAACACCCCAGAAACGCTACCTTGCTCGCATCGCTCACGTCGAAGACTTGCAGTCCATGCAAGCTGACTGCGTATGCACGGTTACCAGAAACCGCCACATCGTAAAAACCACCCCAACGCGGGTAGCCGGGCCATTGCTTTGTGACAGCAGAGTCTGCATGCGTCACTACAGTCTCAATAGACGCCGTATTATTGTCCATGCGAAAGTCTGCTTGGTCACCCGAGACAAACGCCTCGGTACTGCAAATAAACGCGTGGGTAGTAGAAGTCCCGACCCCCTGGTACCTAACGGCTACGCTGATCGTGGCAGTGCCCATATTCTCCAACGTTCCCAAGGTAACCCACAAAGTGCCGCCAGCGGCCGTGTGGGTTCCCTGGCTAGCCGTCACGGAAGTCAGAGTGGCCTCGGCCGGCAAGTAGATTGTCAGCACCGCGCCTGTAGCAACGCCGGGACCACGGTTCGTTACCGTGACACTGTGAATCACCTCTTTGCCGACCGGCGCATAAGCCGCATCAGATGCCACTGCAACCGCCAAGTCCGCCGCAGTCAAACTGACTGCATCCAGCCAGCATGCATCTTCGCCCCCAGCAAAGCCCGTGTCTTTTGCGTACGTCCAACGTAGAGAGCTTATTCCTGCTCCAAGAGAGAAGGTCCGCTTCTCCCACTCAGGTTCTCCCCAAAAACCGGAAATCTCTGCCACAACGCCACCGTTTAGTGAGAATTGGAGGACGTCCGAGAACTCCGAGGAAGCCCGCCACCAGAACGACAGATCGCATGGCCCCGAGACTGTAGTCTCAATCCAAGAGGACTGGCCATCGGTAATGAGACCGCTACGAGCGGCGGAGATGCCGTCGTGGTTCACGGACGAATCAATGTACCACTCCGCGTCTCCGCCAGTTGTCCACTCGAGGTCTGGAGAATTGAGCGCCTCACCCAGCGTTTGGGCACGCGCCTGGGTGGCCGTGGCGATGACAAGAACATGGACGAGAAGGCAAAGAAGCGTGCTCGTCGGAGTGTGGTGTGGTTTGCCCGTGTTCATGTGAATGGCTTTGCTTTTTGGCTGTTCCGTTCTGCTCGTTGAATTTGCCTGTTTCCTGCACGCGCGCTGCTGCGGGTAAGCCCTGGCCATCGAGTCACTCACTCCTCAGCCGATAGAATGTCGTTGTATTGGTCGGGCTCAAGCGCAGGGTTTGCTGGTCGCCGACTAGAACCGGGGCATTCGTTACCGGGGCCCACTGGACCGGCGGGGTCAGGCTGTCGGCCGATTCGAGGACGAAGCCGGTCGCGTCCGCCGGCCAGGTGAAGAGGAGTTCGGTCGCGCTCAGTTCCAGGGTCAGCGGCGGCGGTGGCTGCAAGACGTCGGTCACGGTGGCAACGACGTCGATGGCTGAAGCCACGCCCTGGTCGCAAGTGACTTCCACATGGTTCGTGAAGGTGCCCGCCATCTGCGGGGTCAGGGTGAGCAACAGGGATCCCTGTCCACCACTGGCGATCTGGCCGAGTTGGGCGGTGATCACACCGTTCGTGAACCCGACGGTGCCGCCCGGCAGCGCCTCCGCCGAGACCAGCTCGAACGCGTTGTCGAGTTGGTGAGTCAGGACGACGCCGGCGGCGTCGCCTGGACCGGTGTTGGATACCGATACCGTGTAGCTGACATTACTGCCCACCAGGATCGAGTCCGGTAGCGAGCCCAGACCGAGGTCGAGCGTGAAAGGTACCGTGAGGGTGGTGCTGGCGTCAGCCACGGCAGGCGCTGCTTCCTCGTTCCCGACGTTGTCCCAGGCCACGCTGTAGAAGGCATACGCGTGACCGGGTACACCGCTGAACAGCGCCGACGCAGCCGGCTCCCTTTGCAGCCAGGCGGTGAAAGGCCCACCGTCTTCGGAGACGTAGATGTCGTAGTCGGCGATCCCGGAGCCGCCGGCATCATCCGAACCAGACCACGAAACCAGGAACCGGTTGGTCTCGCTGGTGGCCGGAAGCGCCGAGACCGAACTCGTCGGCTCACCGGCATCGATTGTGTTGAACACCAGAGGGGTATCGATCGGATCGTTGTAGTCGAAGACGATCCGGGCGCGGTTCTCGATCCGTGTGCCGGTGGGCAGACCGCTCCTCGGCCTGATTAGGTAGCTGATGCTCCCCACTCCACGTCCTGTATCATCGTTCGGATACAGCAATCCCACCAGCGGGTCCTCATGGAACCAGCCCGTGTTCGGGTCCAAGGCACTCAGACTCAACCTGAGCTCGCGTGTCGCTTCGTCTACGGAGGCCTGGACGGCCACCAGCACGCTGTTCGTGCCGAATGCGTTCGTGACCGTGATCGGCATCTGCCCGGCATAGCGACTCTTTCCGGTCGGAATTGTGAGGATCCGGTTCGCGAACGTGATCTCGGTGAGTTCCAGCGTGCTCAGATCAACATCCGTGTTCAGAGTATCGGTGACAATCACCTGCCGTGCCGGGGCAGAAGCGTCGGACTTGTTCTCGAAACGAACCCGGTACGACAGGGGCTCGACGAGACCCACAAACGCCGAACCT
>CAYQFM010000076.1:6023-8872 GCA_964416735.1 uncultured Iamiaceae bacterium
TCGCCCCTCCACCAATACCTGTGCCGGGGGGGGGCGGCGGGGGGGGCGGGGGAGCACACGAGCTCGCTTGGCAATCACAGTCGTCTTGCTCGTCGTCTTCGTTCACGAGAGACACGCTTGATCCGCTCTTGCCGTCGTAGTCGGCGTCCTGGCTGCTGGCTGGACCCACAGCAACCGAGTAAGATACGTCGTTGTCGCAATCCGTGTCGTCCACCCCGGACACACTAACACTTTGGGCCGAGAACCAGTTCCCAGGGGTGAAGGTCACATTGGTAACCGAGATACTCCCTTCGTTCGTTTCTGTGCATGAGAGGGCAACATTGACATCTGCGGTCGGTGCGGACCTGAGCACCACCGAGAAGCTGGCTGAGGTGCCACCTTCGCTCGTTCTCAAACCAGACGTTGGACTGACCACGATGCCCGGCAGACCATTCGTGCCATCGTTGTCCAGGTTGCTCAGCAGTACGTTTTGAGGATCAAGTCCACCGTATCGAGGGTCCGAACTAGAGGCAGGGTTCAGTATGATCGTGTAGGCAATGTCTCCGTCAACCGCACTGTCATCTACACCTGCGATTACCGCACGCTGCGGAACATTCCAGTCCTGAGGCGTATAGACGAGCAGTGGGAATGAAGAAACAACCCCCTCAGACGTATCATCCGACAAGAGCCCGACCGTCACGTCGGCCTCCGGCTTCGAGGTGAGCACGACAGAGAACTGAGCGAGCCCTCCTCCTTCGGTAGTTACTAGGCCCGCAACCGGAGACACGCTAATGCCGCCAGGGCCAGCCGGTGGTTGGTTCTGGCACGTGGCCGCTAGGTTCAGAGCCTCGTAATCTTGAACGCGATTGTTGTATACCCTTACACGCACAAGGTAAGGGCGCGCCAGACTGTTGTACCGGGCAATCTCGTCGACATACTGGTCGTACACCCCTGACCACGTTCGGAAGTAGTCGACCAGATTCGTTGCACTGATGTACCACTGATATACATCCTGAGCGCCGAGAAGGTCCTTCATGCCAGGGAGATTGACCAGCGCTCCTAACTTGAGGCCGATCGTGACTAAATCCTGCTTGAGTTGGTTCACGTCTCCTGTTGCCACGTGCAGAGGTACGGCCCCGAAGTCGCTAATGATGACGGCCAGTTTGGCGTTGATTACCAGCTTCTCCGTGACTGAAATGACCCCGTCGGCGGCAGCTTTCTCAACTGCCGTGTACAAGGTGACCGAAAGACCAAACACATCCCAGACATACTGACCTACGCGTCCAAGCGGATCCCACAACAACCAGTTTCTGATATCCGCTTCCAACTTATCAGCCTGTTGAGTGAGACCACGGGTGCCGTTGTCCAGAAGTACCCATTCAACCAGCAGGTCGCCATACATCTGCTCCAGATTCTCGCACTTCGGTTTACTCGGGAAACTGAGAGCCCAGTCAGGACGAATGATTGACTCCGGAAAAATCCCGGAGAAGTGGAATCCACTTGAGTAGATCAGATTCCACGCTGCTGCCGCAGTCGGGCCACCACGAGAGCTTTCTGTGCTGAACTGAGCACCGGACGCCATACTGGCGACATATGTTCCCCATGTCGGTCCGACCCGACGCTGAATGGCAGAGAAGGTCAGCTGCCATTCGTCAGGGCCTATTGTACCTGGCCGGATCACATCCTCCAGGATGCCCCAGTCAATCGGCGTCGGATTGTCGGCGGTGATGCCTTCGAGCGTGAAGGTTACGGTGGGATAGTGGGAGGGCTCCGAGAGGCCGATGTAGTATATGGGCACACGTCCAGATTCGCCGGGCAGGAGCAGCCACGGCGCAGAACTGGAGCCAAGACCGAGGACTTGGGCCGTGTCGCTCACGCCAGGGATTTCGCCGAAACCCGCGCGCGGGATTGCCAGCGCCTCGTCCGGCGTCAGTCGGGCCCCGTGGTCACCGCGTAGGACGAGCAACGGCGCGGGCATTGGGATTTCGCCATCGTTAACGTACTCAATCCAGATCGTCTGTCGTATCGGAATGCTGAATCCAACGGCCGAAGGCACAATGAGCTTTGTGGTCAGATGGGGAATGCCCCCTTCGACGACCTCGAAGGCGCCGGGCAATTCGGCACTCGCCACACCTTTTGCCGCGCGCACGCCGTAGATGCCGGCAGGCCAGTTGGTCAGGTTCAAGGTCAACCGGAGGGTCTCGGCTGAAACGAACTCCAAACCGTCACTCGGCCGAGCCGTGCTGTCGGCCGCCACGAACTCGACGGTGGTCGTCTCATCGAACCCAGCTCCAGCGAGAGTGATGATGCCGTCGGTGCTGTTGCCATGGCGGGCCGGCGTGATCGCTGTCACGAACACTTCCCCAACATCGCCAGCCAAGGTGAAGGGCATTGAGCCGTCAATTTGGTCGCCATAGATGAGAACGTAGTAGGTCTGGTCGTTCGTGGACGTGTTCGAGAGGGCCAACTGGAGGTCGATCCCCCGTTCGGATGTCCCATAACCATGCTCAAGCGGTGTCGGGATCCCGCCAGCGCTCACAAAGAGCGAATTGGCTCCCGTCGCCGCCTGCCCGTCGAGGTTCAACAGCAAACCCTGACCAACCGGGACATTGATCGCGAAATAGGCTGACCGTGCTGCGGGAGTCAGCACTCCTGCCAGCATGCCGCCCTCAGCCGGGAATGTCCGAACACTAACGGGTATGGGAGCCGAGGCTGCCAAGTTGTTGGCTTCCTCGGTTTCCTGGGCGGCATTGGCCACGTCCGCACGGATGAGCACATGGTAGTTGCCAGGCACCAGGCCAGGCACGTTGAACGTGGCGTTCGTTGCATACACTTCGTTCAACCCCAAGCCGCCTGTATGAACGACCGTG
>CAYQFM010000076.1:8882-9815 GCA_964416735.1 uncultured Iamiaceae bacterium
GTCCCAGGCATCATCGCTAGAGAGATAAACCGCATCCGTCCAATTCCCGAGGAGTTGTGCTCCGGTCACATTGCGGCCGGTCCAGGAGACGTTCGCAGCGTCACCAGCCCAGAATTGGTTAGTACTGACGACCACATCGCTCAACGCCAGGTCCACAGGGACGAGGTTGACTGCGAGCGAATCGCCCACAGCCAGCGGGTTGCCAGCCAAGTCGGTCACATTCGTGGTGAAGCCAAAAGCATAGAGCCCCACAGTCGTCTGCGGCGCGAACGAGAACCGGAAGCGGTTGAAGCCGACTTCCTGGATCGAGGACACGGCAATCGCGTTCGTGGCGGGGTCCAGAATCACCACATCCGAAGGCGACAGCGTATTCGTGTCCATTCGCTCCGAGAACCAGACATCGATCGAACTCAAGGTGCCGGCCACATCCCCGGCAGGCGCCTGTTGGGTGACACGCGGCGGGACGGTGTCAAGGACCAGCGTGAAATTGAACGCGTCCTCCGGTTCGCTGGGCACGCCATCCGCGTCCTGGTCCAGCTCGAAACCCTCGGCATCCAACAGCGTCTGCGACAGGACGAAATGATACGAGCCATTCTCGGTCTGCGGCGGGAATTCAAAGCGGTACAGCCGGTCGCCGACTTCGGTCATTGCTGTTGGTACGATCCGTCCCAGCGGGCCTTGGATGGCCAGCTTGTCGGATGAGAACGAGGTTGCATCGAGAGGCCTGTTGAAGCGAATCATGAGGCCATCGGTCAGTTGCACAGGCACGTAATCGGTGTAGCCGCTCGCCGGAAACACTCGCTGGCGCCCAGGCACGGTGGAGCGGGCATGTGTGTGCGGCTGTCCCTGAACCAACCACACCGTTCCCCCCCCCCCCCCCCCCCCCCCCCCCCCTACAGTTTTTTTATTTTAAAAACACACCAACCCCCCCCC
>CAYQFM010000077.1:0-9702 GCA_964416735.1 uncultured Iamiaceae bacterium
AGGTTTACGAGGACGATCTGGATGCCGTGACCGGGCTTTCGGGATCCGGACCCGCTTTCGTCTTCTTGGTGGCAGAGAGTCTTATCGAGGCCGGTGTTCTTGTTGGGCTGACCCGTCAGACGGCAGAGGTGCTTGCAATACAGACACTGCTCGGATCGGCGACCCTCCTGCACTCGTCAGATGAGAGCGCCGCAGAACTCCGAGCGGCCGTGACCTCTCCTGGTGGTACGACAGCGAATGGGCTGCGGGAACTCGAAGACGCCGGGGTCCGGGCGGCAATCCTTGCGGCCGTGGACGCCGCTACGCAGCGCTCACGCGAAATGCGCACCGGTTGACCTCCTGGGGCGCTCTTCCATTTTTCGGATCTTTCCCGGGGCGTTAGGGTGGCGCACGTGGTCGGAGAGGGGTGGTTCTGACGTGGGATCGGCTAACGCCAGAGAAGGCTTTCTGACCGTTGCAGAAGTTGCAGCTTCGATGCGGGTTTCCACAATGACCGTCTACCGCCTCATCAAGGCCGGTGACTTGGCATCGGTGCGTGTGGGCAAGTCTTACCGACTGCGTGAAGCAGACGTCGACGCTTACATTTCAAAGCGCTACACCGAAGCCGGCTGAGTCGCACACCGCTGAACTAAAGGTAGTGTCGAACCCGTGAGTCTTCGTTACGACACAGTCAGCTTCATGTCCGACTATGGGCTCGTCGACGAGTTCGTCGGCGTGGTCCATTCGGTTATCCGCTCCATTGCACCTGAAGTGCACGTGGTCGATCTGACCCATCAGATTCCACCCCACGACGTGAGAGCCGGTGGTCTCGCACTTGGGCGCGCCACTTCGTATTTGTGTCCGGGCGTGGTGTTGGCCGTTGTGGATCCTGGGGTGGGCTCGGCTCGCAGGGCAGTTGCGGTGGAGGTGGGAGATGGGGCGTCAGTGCTCATCGGCCCGGACAATGGATTGCTGGCAGCGGCGGTTGCGATGTGCGGAGGTGCGACTCGGGCCGTCGAGTTGACCAATCCCGAGTATCAGATCCCCGCCCCGGGTCCCACGTTTGCCGGGAGGGACATCTTCGCTCCGGCTGCAGCGCATCTCTGTCTGGGCGTCGACATGGGCGAGCTCGGCCCGGAGATCGACCCCGTCACCCTGTTGCCGTGGCTGTTGCCGGTGGCCCATGAAGAAGACGGTGGTCACATCTGCGAAGTGCTGTGGGTTGATCACTTCGGGAATGCTCAGCTCAACATCGATCCGAGCGTGCTCGTCGGCATGGGAGAAGTGGTGCGTCTTTCTTTCGGCGAAACGGAGCGCACGGCCTTCCTGGTCGAGAGCTATGACGAACTGAAACCCGGAACCGTCGGGCTCATGACCGACTCGTACGGCCTCGTATCGGTGATCGTCGATCGGAGTTCGGCCGCAACCTCGCTTGAGATCGAAGAAGGCATGGAAGTGCGGATCGACGAGATCACCGCAAAACGTGACCCTGATTCGGGAGTCTCTACCACCGTTCACATCAAGGCACCGGAATCCAAGGGGTCGGAATCCGAGGGACCCGAATCCGATAAGCCGGAATTGGAGGGGCAATGAGGCTTGCAACTGTTATCACCATTGCCGTCTTGATGTTCATCATTCTGGGCGCAGCCGTGCTCCAGCTGTTCGTCCTGGCACGCTGATCCAACCGGCCGCTGTTGGTGCTGGGTCTGTACCCCGGGGTTAGTCGTGGCTTGCGGGTTCAGCCAGCAGACGCCAAGCGATCTCTTGTGAAGCGTCGGGCATTGATCCATACCAGTCCGAGACCAGCAACCCACACGACCAGCCCGAAACCGAACACCACCGGAACCGGCATCAAGAGGACCGTCGAGGTTTGGGCGGCGGCCAGAAAGATGAGCGGCAGTATCACGGCACCGCCGAGCTGATTTGCTTCCTGGGTTGTTCTTGCCCGTGACGAGACGACGACGAGTAGGCCCAGTGACAGCAGCGCAACGGCTGGCGCGATCCACAGGATCATCACCGTGAACTGGGCGAAGGGGAGAAACGGCCTGTGGGTGACCGGCCAGGCGACGATGTCGGCGACGATGCTGTAGAGGATGGCACTCACCCAGGTGATGGCCACGGCGGGCAGGAATGAGCCGAGGATCTTCGCCATAAACAGGTCGCGATCAGTGATGGGTAGGTGCAGGAGTGTCTCGAGGGTCCTGCGCTCTTTTTCACCAGCGAAGGCGTCGGCTGCAAGCACCGCTGAAACCATGAGTGGAATGACCAGCAGCAGGGGGGAGAGAAGGTAACCGAGGACGAGGACCACGAGCTGCTCACGCTCGGGAAGCGCGACGATTGGTTCGGCAATTCGCTGGATGATGGGCGATGCCATGGCGTTCTGGATCTGGTCGGTACCGGCGCTGCGGGCGAGAATTCCGATGACAATCGGAAGGACGATGATCAGGATCAGTGGCACCAACGCCATGGGCAGCGTGATCGCTTTTGAGCGTTTCACGGCCGTGATGTCCTTGTGGATCACCGTTCTGATCGCAGCGAAGTCGATGGGTGCTCCGGTCATGAGTTCGCTCCACCCGCAGAGACTTGTTCTACGTCAGCACTATCGCCATCCGTAATGGACTGGTTACGACCGTTGCCGAGTTGCCCTGCGAACCCGTCGGTCGAGGCCACCTCACCGCTTTCCGCCAGAATCCGCCGCTCGATTTCAAAGTAAACGTCTTCAAGACTGGGTGCAGCGGCATTGATTCCAAAGACGGAGATCTGACGATCGACGAGCGCAGCCAGCAAGCGGGGCACGACCTCGCGGGTCTCCAGTCGCAGCGTGACGCCTGAGGGCGTGGATTCTGCTTCCAGGACACCGGGTAACCCATGCACCAACTCGACGGTTTGTGGGTCCGCTGGACCATCCAAGTCGAGTTCTGCGCCCATTCCGTTCCACATCCCTGCAGCCAACTCCGATGGAGTCCCGAATGCCCGGAGCCTGCCACGGTGCAGCACGGCCATCTTGTCGGCCAAACGCCCTGCTTCGCCCAGAAAGTGAGTGGCAAGCACGATCGTGCGGCCTTCGCCGGCAAGTTCGTGAATCAGCCCGATGACGTCTCGCGTGCCTGCCGGGTCGAGGCCGGAGGTTGGCTCGTCCAAGAAGAGCACCTCCGGGTCGTGCAGCAGGGCTCGGGCCAGCGCAACACGCTTGCGTTGACCGGTTGAGAACCCTTGAGTCAGGTCGTCTGCCCGACCTGACATGCCAAAGCGCTCGATCATCTCGTCGACACGTCGCTTGGCACTCGGTCTGTCGAACCCACGTATCCGTGCCATGAACTCCAGGTTTTCGCGTGTCGTCAGACGGTCGTCCAGCCCGGCGTTCTCGGTGAGAACCCCTGTGCGCCGGCGGACTTCTTCGCCGTCAGAAACCGGATCGAAGTCGAGTACACGGGCGGTTCCAGAATCAGGCCTGAGCACCCCGTTGAGGATCCTCACGGTGGTTGTCTTGCCTGCACCGTTGGGACCAAGAAGGGCCAGCACTTCGCCCCGGCCGATCGACAGCGACACGTTGTCGACGGCAAGCCCGCTGGAAAAGCCACGCGTCAGGTGTTCGGTGGTGATTGCGCTACTCATGCGATTGGCGTGAGCAGGTCAGAAGCGATGCCCAGCGAGGCGTGTTCACGTATTGAGACTGTGGCATACATCGACGAGACGTCATACTCGTGATGCGACCTCATGCACCAAGACTGTGCAGAGCGTCGAGGACCGCTGCAACCCGGGCCGGTTCCAAGGGCTCCACCGTAGGTGCTGCTGGTGTGATCTCGTAAGCCGTAGGCGTGTCCGGTGCTGGTACGGGAGTTGCCGCCGGTGCGCTGGAACGCTGGGTGGGAGCTGGCGGAGTGTAAACCGGTGGTTGTGCAGGTTGCGGAGTTGGTGCCGGCTGTGGGGCCGGAGCGGGAATTGAGCGCACAGCCATGAATCTGTGCGTCGTGAACTGTGTCCCGTTTACCCACACGACCCCAATTCCAATGTGCGTAAACGCTGGGTCCACGAGGTTTGCGTAGTGCAGCGGACTGTTGACGAACCCATTGAAGATCAACTCGGTGTTCGGGCCCATGCCCACATTTTCGCCCAGCTTCGACCACTGTGCTGTCACTCCTCCTGCGAGGTTGGGCGTGTGGGAGATGGTGCCGTTGCTGGCCATTGTCTGGGCCCAACTCTGCGCCAAGGATGACAGGTTCGAATCGAGTGACAGGGGTTGTGCCCCTACCGATGCCCGCAGGCGGTTGACGCGAGCCAGATAGTCGTTGACGTCGCCAGGGTCTGCTCCCGCCGTGTTCGCGGGGATGACAACAAGCGCGGCCGCAAGGAGAATTGCCATGATCAGAGCGGTGGCTCGTGAATGCGTCCGTGTCATGTCCCATGTATCGAACGATTAAGACACGAAGTTGAGCGACTTCTCACCGTGAGGGCTGTTGGTGTCTGGCGAGGTCGTATGACTTTGTGAAATTGTGCACGAGCCAACTATCGTCCCGTTGCCGTGGAGCAGTCGCAGCGCCGCATCCCCGAGGCGACAGTGGGGAGATTGCCGGTTTATCTGAGGATGTTGCTCGAACTGGCGGGTGAGAAGCAGTCCACAGTGTCTTCGGAGCGCTTGGCCGAAATGGCGGGGGTGAATGCCGCGAAGGTGCGTAAGGACCTGTCTTATCTGGGTTCGTACGGAACACGTGGGGTCGGGTATGACGTCGACTACCTCGTCTTCCAGATGAGCCACGAACTTGGTCTGACTCACGACTCTCCGGTGGTGATCGTCGGAATTGGAAATCTGGGTGCCGCTCTTGCCAACTATGAAGGTTTCGGTGAGCGTGGTTTCCCCATAGCGGCGCTGGTCGATGCCGATCCGACAAAGGTCGGCAATAGTCACGCCGGTCATCGGATTCATCACATCGACGAACTCGACGAACTCGTTTCGACCAGGAAAATCGCCATTGGAATCATTGCCACCCCGGCCCCGGTGGCTCAGTCGGTAGCCGACCGCTTGTCCGCCGCGGGAGTCACCTCCATTCTCAATTTCGCTCCGGCGGTGATCAGCGTCGATGGCGCAACGCTGCTCCGCAAGGTGGATCTGGCACTTGAAATGCAGATCCTCAGCTTCTATCGCCAGCGCGAGGCGAGCTCAGGCGACGATCATTCAGAAGGCTGATACGGGGTAGCGGTTGACGGGCGGCGCGAGTGGCTACCCCATGGGCGAGTGGCCGCTGTGCACTCAGTACCTGAGTGGTCAGTGCCGGAGTTATCAGTACCTGAGTTCTCGAGGGAGATGTCGTCAGAGGCTGAGGATGACTTCTCCTGATCCGAACTTCGTCACCCATCCGGTGGTGTCGAGTACCTCTTTGAGATGGCCGGTCAGAGGTGTTTCTGGCTCTGTGAGGGCAGTAACGGTGATCGTTCCGTTGTTCGATGTCACGATGATGTCCAGCGAGTCAGCGTTTCGTGCGCTGGCCATCAATTCCTCAGCGATCCGTACGATCTGCAGAGCCTGAGCCGGACCAATCGCCTCTTCGGCGAGCCATGAGATATCGACCGTCGTACCTGATTCCTCACGACTTGCTTCTGCCAGGACGACCAGTGCCGCATGGACGTCGTCGTGTGTTTCCACCGGCAGAGGTTCACCCGGCCCCGGAACATGTTCCTGCCACAGTCGGCTGATCCGCAGCGCCTCCAAGGCTCCCAGATGTGCCGGGTCGCCTAGATCCCGCCGCAGTTCGGACTCGATGGTTCGGGTCTTCTCTTCGGCGTCCCCAGCGCGTTTCGAAGCTTCGCGGGCCGCCTCTTCCGCTGCGGTTGCCCGCTGGTTCTCGCTGTCGGCGCGAGAGCGTTCGCTGGCCAATTCGACACCTAGTTCTGCGGCGCGTGTCTCAAGCTCTGAGAGCTTCGTGCGCTCCTCGACGAGTTGCTCTTCGAGGCGGCCCCGCTGCTTCTTGTTGGTCGATAGTCCTCGCAGCAGGGATGCCACCGCGGCGGCCAAGATGAAGGCGATGACAGCAAGAACTATTGCGAGTGGGGACACATCGGTACCGTACAGGGCTCGGCCGACCTGGTCCTGACCGGTAACAGATCGGGCGAGACCACGTCGTGACAATCGTGGGCCATCCGGCCTACCCTTGGAAGATGACCGCTGAAGCGTCGCAGCCGCTGCAATCGGATGTAGGCGCGGGTGGTGGGGTAGATGCGGAAGGTGTTGATGCTGTCGCGGCTGGCGTTGCCGCTGTCGATTCCGATGGTGTTACGGGTGACCGCAACCTCCCAACCGTCGTGGACGCAATTCTCGATCTGCTCGAAGAAGGCGTGGAGCGACCGGGTGCAATCGATATTGCCAATCGATCAGGTATCAGCATGCGGGCGGTCTTCCGGTACTTCGAAGACCCTGAGTATCTCTACTCAGCCGCCATAGAGACGCATTCCGCGCGAATCGCACATCTCTATGAACCGCCCTCCGTGGATGGCACAAGAGAGGAACGCGCTGCGGGCCTGGCGGCACAGCGTGCGAGCCTCTTCGAAGCCGCCGCTCCCGTTCGTCGCATTGCCGAGCGTTACCGTGGTCAGAGCGCGGCGGTAGAGCAGAACATGGGGGAGATGCGCCTTCTGCTGCGTCATCAGGTGACGTCGTTGTTCGCAACTGAACTTGCCACCCTTGAGTCGGATGAGGAACGTCGTATCCACATCGATGCACTCGATGTGGCCACAGGATGGCATTCATGGGAAACGCTGCGAACTGAACTGAAGTACCCGGTGGAGCGGGCGCAGCAGGTGCTCGAACACAGCATCCTGGCCTTGACCGTCCCTGTCTGAAGTTTTCCGTTCCGGTCACATGGCGTTCGAGACTGGGTGGCGATGAATTCAAGCGGCTCGTCTGGAATGGCAGATTCTGATTCAGGCGATCATAGAGATCCATCGAGTGAACCAGTAGAAGCTGGATACGGGCGCCCTGCTGAAGAGGCCGATGTTGGATCGTTCGGACCCGATGTGGAGGCTGTTGGTGTGGGGCCACACCCACGACCCTGGCCAACAGATGACCGACTCGATCCAATGCTCTTGGCTGAAGGTGACCGACGAAATGTCATTGACCGATACAGGTATTGGTCAAACAAGTCAATTGTCGACGACCTGGATACGCGCAGACACCCACTTCACATAGCCATAGAGAACTGGCAGCATGACCGCAATATCGGAACAATTGTGCGGACGGCAAACGCTTTTCTAGTGAGTGAAATTCATATTGTCGGTAAACGTCGATGGAACCGGCGTGGCGCAATGGTGACCGATAGATATCAACATATTCGCCATCATCCAACAATTGATGAATTGGTGGATTGGGCTGCTGAACACGATCTCCCAATTGTGGGAATCGATGTATTGCCGGGGTCTGTACCTATTGAGACAGTCGAATTGCCATTGCAGTGCCTGATGCTCTTTGGTCAAGAAGGGCCAGGGCTGTCTGATTCTGCTCAGAAGGCGTGCTCGATGATCTGTTCAATTTCCCAGTTCGGTTCAACCCGGTCAATCAACGTCGGAGTAGCGGCTGGCATTGCAATGCACTCGTGGATCTGCAATCACGTTGTGTAGTGCAACGGAACGTTCTCAGCAGCGCGTCTCTCGTCGACCCTCAACCTTGAGTTGACGGTACTGAAGACGCTTTCATGGGTGCTAGAGCCAATTTGTCTCGTGCGGATATTGGATCAAACGTGTGCTTACGATGAATATCCATCTAATTCGTGCCGTGCCGTGCCGTATCGTGACAACTCTCATATTGTCAATGGTCGTCATGGGGCTTTGTAAACCCGACTGGCTACGCAGAATCTCGCTGAACTAGTCCGTTAGACCCAAATACCCGAAGATCCGCTATTTTTCGCAGAAAATGGAAGACAGTCTCCGTGGCAATGGTTACGTTCGATGCTGATATCTGGGCGAATTCTGTTTTACAGCGGAGGCATAGCGATGAATAGGGTCGGTAGCCGTAGTGGCGCGACAGGGTGGGCTGCAACTTCAACCGCCAAGCTGGCGGCGAGGCGGCGCCTGTTGGCAGCCTTCTCGGCTCTCTCGCTGTTGATGACCGCCATGGTCACCTTTGGCCCAGTAGGGTCCTTGGTAGACCAGGCGTCGGCGGCGAACCTCAGCTGTAAACCCGGCAGCGTTTACGCGATCACAGGGAACGGGCAACTGCGATTTGTTGATCTCAGCGTGCCTACGCCTTCGGCTACAAGCGTCGGAACTGCAGCAGGCGGGTCGACGAATTACAACGGTTTGGCAGTTCAATACGGCACGACGACTTCTGGAAGCAACGGCGTCGCGGCTTATGCGTATGCACGAAATGCCTCGAACACAAGAACGGGTCGACTGGTTGCCTTCGATCCGACAGCAGGTACATGGGCGAATGTCGACGGAACAAACAACCACGGCCCGACCTCGGGCCCGAACGCGATGCCCTCCGGGTACCTCGTGGCCGGTGGCTTCAACCCTGTGGACCAGACGTACTACTACGGCGGCTTTGGGCGAGAGAACAGCAACGGCGAAAACAACTTCTACATCGCGAGTTACAAGCCGGGAAACACGCCGACAAACGATGTGAAGATCAAGATCGACATCAGGATCAACGGCGTTTCACCTGTCGGTGACAACTTCAATGGTGATCTTGCCTTCGACACCGAAGGCAATCTCTACCTGACTCGCCAAGCCACCGGGGAGTCGACCACTCTCTATCTGGTGCCCGCTGCGAGCTTCCAGGCGGGCGGAACGTACGTCGCGCAGGTGATCGGCACAGTCCCCGCGGTTCAGAACGTCGACTCCACGTTCAACGGGATCGCGTTCGACAAGACGGGTGAGTTGCACCTGGGAACAGGGCAGCGGCTTTATTCGAACCACCCTGGAACCAACACCGTCACGCCACAACTGTCTGCGGGGCTTGGAACAGGCACAACTACGGGCAACACGAGCAGCGACATCGCGACGTGTATGGGACCCTCGACTCTCCAGCTTCGAAAGACCATCGATGGAGACCGGTTCAACCCGGGTGATCAATTCAAGCTCAGCATCACTGGTACGGACAACCCGATGGCAGCGGCCACCACGACTGGGAGTTCGTCGGGTCTTCAAGCCGCAACCGCTGGACCGACACCGGCCTCGGTGGGCCAGCAGTACACCATCACAGAGGCGATGGCACCCGGGAGTGTCACTCCTCTTTCCAATTACAACGCGAAGTGGACATGTGAAGCCTTCGGCGACGGCGAAACGACGCCGTTCTGGACGACATCTGGATCTGGGGCAACCAACACGTTGACGATGCCCGACCCTCTCACCGCCGTACCACCGCAACTCTTGCCGGTCCGGACAATCTGCACTTTCGAGAACACAGGAGACGAGCCGCCAGCTCCTGCACTGAGCATCACAAAGACATCCGATGTCACAACCGTCGACGCCGCTGGTGACGTCGTCAACTACAGCTTCGAGGTCGAAAACACCGGCAACGTGACGCTCACCAACGTGTCGGTCGAAGAAGATTCCTTCAGCGGCACCGGCACGCCGCCGTCGATCACCTGCCCGCCCGAAGCCGCCTCGATGGCACCTGGTGACGTGGTCACCTGCACCGCCACCTACACCGTCGAACAGGCAGACATCGATGCCGGGGTGACCATCACCAACACGGCACACGCCACGGGCACCGATCCAAGTGATCCGAACACC